>CAYQYL010000001.1:0-40810 GCA_964421745.1 uncultured Muribaculum sp.
CAAAGAGTTTTTCCGCACCATTTCCTAATTTTGCACTTGCTTGTTGAGAGTAGGTCGGAAATTTTGCAGGGTATATACAACTGTAGATTAATGAAAAATTAGTAAATTTGCAACTTAAAGCGGCTCTGTGTAGGCAGACTGCATCTGATTTTGAATTAATTTATAATGCAACCTCAAGTGTTTCTTGGAACACCGGTGGCAAAAAAATCTATTTTTATACAATGGCAAAAGAATTAAAGGACCTCACTAAACGCAGTGAAGATTATTCAAAATGGTATAACGAACTGGTTGTCAAAGCTGATTTGGCAGAACAGAGTGCCGTTCGCGGTTGTATGGTTATTAAACCTTACGGCTATGCCATATGGGAGAAAATGCAGCAGACACTCGACCGCATGTTTAAAGAAACAGGAGTGCAAAACGCCTATTTCCCATTGCTTATTCCTAAATCCTACCTCTGCCGTGAGGCTGAGCATGTCGAAGGTTTTGCCAAAGAATGTGCTGTGGTGACACACTACCGTTTGAAGAACGATCCAAATGGTAATGGTGTGATTGTCGACCCTGATGCGCGTCTGGAAGAAGAATTAATTGTTCGTCCGACTTCAGAAACAATTATCTGGGGTACGTATAAAAATTGGATCCATAGCTATCGCGATCTTCCTATTCTCTGCAATCAATGGGCTAATGTGATGCGTTGGGAAATGCGCACACGTATGTTTTTGCGTACCGCAGAATTCCTTTGGCAGGAAGGCCATTGCGCTCATGCTACAGCCGAAGAATCGGAAAAGCGTACTGTTCAGATGATAAACTTATATGCCGATTTTGCTGAAAAATATATGGCGATGCCGGTAATTAAAGGTGTTAAAAGTGCAAACGAACGCTTTGCAGGAGCTCTTAACACCTATACAATCGAGGCTATGATGCAAGACGGAAAAGCGTTGCAATCCGGAACATCTCACAATCTTGGTCAGAATTTTGCTAAGGCATTCGATGTAACTTTTGTAAACAAAGAGAATAAGCCAGAATATGTTTGGGCAAATTCATGGGGCGTTTCAACTCGTCTTATGGGTGCGTTGATTATGTCACATTCCGATGATAACGGTTTGGTTCTGCCTCCGCATCTTGCTCCGATACAGGTAGTCATTATTCCTATCCACAAGAATGCCGAACAATTGGCTGCAATTTCCGCAGCTGTCGAACCAGTGGTTAAAGAGTTGCAATCGCTTGGAATAAGCGTCAAGTATGACGATGCCGACAATAAGCGCCCAGGATTCAAGTTTGCCGATTACGAACTGAAAGGCGTGCCTGTACGTCTGGCTATCGGTGCACGTGACCTTGAAAACGGAACTGTTGAGGTTATGCGTCGCGACACTCTTGAAAAACATGAGGCGCCAATAGAAGGAATCGCTACCTATGTTAAGAACCTGTTGGAGGAAATTCAGGATAATATCTACCAGAAAGCTCTCAAACACCGCGAATCGATGACCCGTACTGTTGACACTTACGAAGAGTTTAAAACAGAAATTGAAAAGGGTGGATTTATTCTTGCCCATTGGGACGGTACAACTGAAACAGAAGAGAAGATTAAAGAAGAAACTAAAGCTACTATACGTTGTATTCCTCTGGAAGGCGACAAAACTCCCGGTTTTTGCATGGTTACGGGCAAGCCCTCGGCTCAGCGCGTAATTTTTGCACGCAACTATTAAGTTTTATTTAATGGCCGCACCACGTTTAGCAGTAGTAATTCCTTGTTACAATGAGTCAGAAGCGCTTCCTATCACGGTGGCGCGTCTGATTCAGTTGCTCGACAGCCTGTCTGAACGGGGATTGATTAACAAGAACAGTTTCATTCTTTGTAGCAACGACGGCAGTACCGATTCAACGTGGAATGTTATTGAGCGACTTCATTTGGCCGACAGTCGTATAAAAGGTATATCGCTTGCCCATAACCGCGGGCACCAGTATGCTTTATTGGCCGGATTAATGACGGCTAAAGATATCTGCGACGCAGCTGTGTCGATTGATGCTGATTTGCAGGACGATCCGACTGCCATTTGCAAAATGGTAGAAGAATTTGTGCAAAACGGAAAAGAAATAGTCTACGGTGTGCGTTCAAGCCGTAGTTCCGACAGTTGGTTTAA
Organism: uncultured Muribaculum sp.; assembly: GCA_964421745.1. Lineage (GTDB taxonomy): Bacteria > Bacteroidota > Bacteroidia > Bacteroidales > Muribaculaceae > Muribaculum. The sequence goes on from CAYQYL010000001.1 coordinate 2,139, forward strand.
GCGTACGAGCGCTCATGCATTTTATCGGCTGCAAAAACGGCTCGGACTTGACACGGTTTTCGACCATGCCGACTACAGACTTATGAGTAGGCGTGCGCTTGAATTATTGTCCGAGTATGGAGAAAGTAATTTATTTCTTCGTGGAATAGTTCCTCAGCTTGGTTTGGACTCGGCAGTTGTGGAGTATGACAGGCAAGAGCGTGTTGCCGGTCATACTAAATATCCACTTGGCGAAATGCTGAGCCTTTCGATCGATGGGATAACTTCTTTCTCTGCAAAACCGATAAGATTGATAATGGTGCTTGGTCTTTTGGCTCTGGCACTCGACGTTTCAATTGCCATTTACGTGTTAGGGGCATATTTCCGTAACGAAGTAATATCCGGTTGGACATCATTGATGTTGTCGATCTGGTTTCTCGGTAGCTTGATACTTATTGGTATTGGTATTGTGGGTGAATATGTCGGTAAGATTTTTGTTGAAGTCAAACATCGTCCGCGCTATGCCATACGCGACCGATTGCTTGACTAAACTTCTTCTTCAATAAAATTTATTTCATTAATCAGCTGCATTGCCGCAAGGCGTGTAAGCTGATTATTTTTTGTGATTTCTTTTTGGGCAAATTGTTTTGCTTGTTCCATGTTGTCAGGCAATGTTTTTAACATGAGCCGCAAAGCTGTGTAGCGTGCAAGATCGACTTCTGAATTACAGCAGGATTCTGTTACTTCCGAGATAAGCTTCTTATCAACCAGTTGTTTCAGACAAAATATATCTACTGCTTCCTGACTGCGACAAAGTTTTATCCAATTAAGTGCGAATGAAACAACCGCTATCCCTTTCGGCAATACAAACGATGCCAGAAGCTGGCTTTCGCGTGTGTTGTCGTTTTCAAGCAGCAGTTGGGCGGTTTTAACTGACGGCGTAATATGCGACGCGATTTCTGTCAGCTGAGGAATATTTAATCCGAATATGAACTTATATGGCGACCCTTGTTTACGCAAGGCATCAGCGACTATTCCGTTCCGGTATGCGAAAAATTCTCTTTTAATACCTGAAAGAATTATGTCATTATCTGTGTTCATATCGTGTTTAGTGTTTCGAGAGTTTCTCTGATAGTCTGTTCGATTTGTTCAGCTTGTGCACCTGGCAAAGAAACCGCTATTCCGCGTATGCCCATATTAAGTGCGTCTGCGATTTGCTCTGCCGACGGCACGTTTGTGTAACTCATAACAACCGGTTGCTTTATATTTCTGTCAGACAGTTCTGCCATAAGTTTTTTCACACTTTCTGGGTTGAGAGTTCCTGAAATAACAATGAAATCGATGTCTGCTAAAGAGTAAAGGCGTTTGATTTCATCGGCCGATGTCGACGATATTCCGATAATGGCATGTGGCCCGAACTGTCGGCGTATTTCCATTGCCTTGGGCGTATTTTGTGTGTCGAGGAATATGCCGTGAACTTTGGTGTCCTCAACAAGATCCACATTATTGGCAATCGTCAGAATGATATCGTGCTGCTTACATTTGTTCAGAACATTCTCGGCAATTGAGCGGCTCTCTTCATCGTCGTCCGGCAACCACAATTGTATCCAACCACATCCACCTTTAATGGCTGCAGCGACTTGTTCTGTTTGATCTACCTGAGATATTGGGTCGGTATTGAAAATAAGCATGTGTTAATGGCAGATTACTAATTAATAGTGATGGAATCGTTCAGCAAATATACCGGAAATTTATTCCTGAAAGCTAACAGCTTATTTTTGTCAAGAGTTGCCGAGAGAATATAATTGTCCAGACCTTCTTCAACAGTCAGTCCTTTCGGGTCGACGATTATCGATGAACCGGTGTATTCGCCATACTGGTCTGAGCCTGTTCTGTTGGCTCCGATAACGTATGCTTGATTCTCTATAGCGCGCGCTATCAGAAGTTGTTGCCATGCATATTTGCGCGAGTCGGGCCAGTTAGCAACAATAATAAGCAAATCGTAGGCACCCTTGTTGTTGCGCAACCATGCCGGGAATCGAAGATCAAAGCAAATAGCGAATGCTATGTTCCACCCACGGAAACGCACTGTGTGCAGTTGATTATTCCCGGGAGCATATATCAAATTTTCTCCACTGATTTCAAATAGATGATGTTTGTCGTAGTAACAGACTTCGCCCGACGGCTCTACAAAATAAGCACGGTTTTTCAGATGTTCACCTTCGTTGACGATTATCGATCCGATAATTGCTAAATTGAATTTTTTAGCCCATTGGCGCATGATCTGTAACGTTCGCCCGTTCACTGTTTCCGCACATCGGAGCGCCAGATCGCGTTCAACAATAAATCCCGTGGTAAACATTTCAGGCAGAATAGCTATGTCATATCCTTCAGGCAGTGAATTCAGTAAGGATTCTGCACGAGCGATATTTGCATCGATGTCGCCCCATGCTATATTTAATTGCAGTGTCGCAACTTTTAGAGTGTTACTCATCAGTCAGTACAGAATTTTTCGGGATATTTCGCATTAAAATGACTGTAGAATTTCTTAACGGCTTTCATGTCAGTTTCAATGTCTGCCGTAGGTGTGAATTCAGTCTTAATTTCAATGTATTTGCGTTTATAGTCGATAGCTCCAAGCAAAAGAGGTATGTGTGCTTCGCGGGCTATATGCAAAAAACCATGTCGCCACTCCGACGTACGGCTACGGGTTCCTTCTGGCGTTATGGCAAGTGTAAGACGATTGCTTGTCTTATATTTTTCTATTATTGCATCGGTCAGTGAGCTTCCGCGTTTTTTCTTCACCGGAATACCTCCGATGGCACGGAAAAATGCTCCCAGTGGCCATTTAAACCACTGCTCCTTCATTAGAAATCCTGCTTTTCGTCCGATTGATCGGTAGGCAAGTTCTCCAAGAATAAAGTCCCAGTTGCTCGTATGAGGAGCTACACATATTAAACACTTCGGATAGTCGGGTGTAGTAATCTCTACTTTCCACCCGAATATCCGAAGAATAAATTTGGATAGATTCATTATTCTGCTTTTTGAGAAGCGGGGAGTGCAGAATTCATGGTGCTTACAATTTTGTCAACGCCTTCGTTGAAGTTATCTGCAAGTTTTTTGTAAGCTTTTTTGTAATATTCAGCACGAGCTTTACGGTATTCTCCGGGATTGCTGAATGATTTGCGTGTCTTGTCGAATGAGAATGTTACGGCAAGCACTGTTTCGGACTGGAGATCGGCTGCTTCAACAATTGCATCGTCAAGTTTTTCCTTATCGATTCCAGGGATGAGTTGCTGAGAAATTATGCATTCGCCGGCGAGGTAGCCGCATGTGCGTCGGATAGCTTTTTTTAGTTGTCGTTTTGTTGCCATAACGGTAATGTTTTTGGTTAAGAATTTACAACCCGATTGGGTTGCTTTATTTTGCGCTAATTTAATAATTGTCCATGACATTACCAAACCTGCCGTCGGATAATCTTGCCTGTAGCTGTACGCTCAATATTGCTGCGACATATGATTTCTTTAGGACAATGTGTGTGCGGCAGCATGGAACGAATCTTGTGCATTAGCTGATTGTCGGGCAATGGTGAGTCACGTTCAATTATCAATATGGCTTCTTCTCCCCATTGGTCTGATTTGCGTGAAGCGATGTAGAATGGCTCTTCAATGAGATGACCGATAACGTCTTCTATAGCTTCCGGATGAAGTTTGATGCCCCCGGAATTTATTACATTGTCAATGCGTCCGGTGAGCTTGAATTCATAGGGTGAAATCAGGTCGGCAGTATCATTTGTAATTAAACTTCCGAAAGAATATTCGGGTGCATTGATAATCAGACACCCTCTGTCGTCCGTCGCAAAATTAATTCCTGGGAGCGCGTGGAAGATTGCTGTGTCGTTGTCAGCTGTTATTTCCGATAGAGCTACATGGGAGCATGTTTCGGTCATTCCATAGGTTGCGAAAGCTGTTATGTCCGGGCGGTTGAGTATTTGTTCCCGCTGCCGGTGATTCATTTTTCCTCCGCCAACAATCAGATATCTGCAACTGTCTGTAGGCAGATGCTTTAAAAAGCCTTCTATTTGCGATGGAACCAGAGCTGCCAATTTCAGGATCTTATGTGATGGCGGACATGGATTATTGCTCGGATTATCGACATAAAGCTTAGCTCCGGCAACGAATGAACGGACAATCATCATTTTTCCGGCTATATAGTCGGCCGACAAAGGTAAGTAAAGATTGTCACTCTCTTTTATGTTGAAAAACCGACATGTGGTTTGTGCAGAGTGCAACATGTCGGTCTTTAATAGTTGTATTTCTTTGGGCAACCCGGTCGAGCCCGATGTGTGTGCGGTGATGAATGGCTTTTCTGAAAACCATTCATCGACAAACTCAGTGGCGTTGTTGTATGGATCGTGAATCAGTGAGTCCATTGCAGTTCCGGAATAACCCATTTCTTGTTGGGATTGTAAGATATTGTCTGGCCTGTCTGTTCAAGTGGCGACTGAAAGTTGTTGATGTATAACGCACCTGTTCCAAGTCCTTGCGGAAGAGTTGGGTTGAAGCGAGCCGACCATTGTGCAATCGCATTTAAGCCGACATTCGATTCGAGCGCTGAAGTTGCCCACCAGCCGATACCGAGTTTATCAGCGATTTTTATCCATTTTTCCGCTTCCGAAAACCCTCCGCACAACGATGGTTTAAGAATAATGTATTGTGGCATTATTGCATTCAGTATTTGTTTCTTTTCAGAATCTGAATGCAACCCGATTATTTCCTCGTCGAGTGCAATTGGAATAGGGGAGTTCCTGCAGATATCGGCCATTGCTTCAGGTTGACCCTGCCGTATAGGCTGCTCAATTGAATGCACATCGAAACGGGATAACTTTTCAAGCCGCTCAAGTGCATTTTCTTTTGAAAAAGCTCCGTTAGCATCGAGTCGAATCTGTAAAGTTTCAGTTGAGAAAGATGTGCGGATATAGCGCAGCAGATCGAGTTCCTGATTAAAATCAATACCCCCGATTTTGAGCTTTATACACCGGAATCCGGCCTCAATCTTTTCTGTGATGCGGCGATGCATTTGCTCTGCGCTACCCATCCATACCAGGCCGTTTATAGTGAGTGCGGTTTTGCCGCAGCTCCATTCCGAGGGAAACGGCTCTCGTCTTCCTCCCGAATTCAAGTCGGAGATAGCTGTTTCCAACCCGAATCTTACCGACGAATCTGTTTCCCAGATAGCCTGTTCGGGAGTGAGTTCACCACAGTTTATCCTGCTGCAAAGAATAGAAAGCCGTTCTTCGAAATCAGGCGTATCTTCAGCGCTTAACCCCCGGAAAATAGCACATTCTCCCAAACCGAAAATATCTGGTTGCTCGGTATCAAATACCTTAATAAAATATGTTTCTTTGTCGAGCATCGTTGCACGCGACGTCGTTGCCGGACTTTTAAATATCAGCCGGTAGGGAGCCAGCGAAATGTGTATCGACATTATCCGGGAAATTTGGGGAACTGATCGAAATCAGGTGTGCGTTTTTCTAAAAATGCATTTTTCCCCTCCTGAGCTTCCGCCATGAGGTAGTACATCAAGGTGGCGTCGCCGGCAAATTCCATCATTCCTCGTTGTCCGTCAAGTTCAGCATTCAGCGCACGTTTAATCATACGGATAGCCATCGGGCTGCGACTAAGAATGGTTTCACACCATTCTACGGTTTCATCTTCCAGGCGCTCAAATGGTACGACAGTGTTCACCATGCCCATATCCATAGCTTCTTGGGCTGTGTATTGTCGGCACAGAAACCAAATTTCACGAGCTTTCTTTTGGCCAACGCAACGCGCCAGATACGACGAGCCGAATCCGGCATCAAAACTGCCTACTTTCGGTCCGGTCTGTCCGAAACGTGCATTTTCCGATGCGATAGTAAGGTCGCATACAACGTGCAACACATGTCCACCACCAATTGCATAGCCGTTAACCATTGCTATTACCGGTTTTGGAATGGAACGGATAGCTTTGTGAAGATCGAGCACGTTAAGACGCGGAACACCATTATCGTCGATATATCCACCGACGCCTTTCACTTTCTGATCTCCTCCTGAGCAAAAGGCTTTGTCTCCGGCACCAGTCAGGATAATCACACCGATGTCCGGCCGCTCACGGCAAATCGACATGGCGTCAAGCATTTCGAAATTAGTTTTCGGGCGAAATGCATTGTACACTTCCGGCCGGTTTATAGTTATTTTGGCAATTTTTCCATACTGTTCAAACAGAATGTCTTCATACTGTTTTATCGGTGTCCATTCTCTCATGTCTGTTTCAATATTAAATTTATTATGGCAAATTTAGCACATTAACCTCATCTTCACAACCCCTGTCATATCCTGATGAAAGTTTTAGAGCGTGTCTGACATCTAAAAATGACTCATGATATAAAATACGCTTGTTCGGGTGAGGATTGTTTTGTATATTCGCGGTGATATGGAATTGAATTCTGAACTGACTATATATGCTGTCGACCTGACATCGCATTTGTCGAGGCCGATAGCGGAAACTCCTGTACGTGCCGGTTTTCCGAGCCCGGGGCAAGACTATGTCGATGAGGCAATTGATTTAAATCGATATCTGGTTAAACATCCTGCATCAACGTTCTATGCCAAAGTGGAAGGTCTTAGTATGTCCGGCGAAGGTATCGACGAGGGTGATATTCTTGTAATAGACCGTAGTCTGATGCCTGAGGAGGGAGATCTGGCTGTGTGCTGTATCGGAGGTGAGTTCACTCTAAAGCGTCTGCGAATGCCCGGCGGCAACCGTATCATATTAATGCCTTCGAACCCGGAGTTTGAACCGATTGAAATTTCAGCCGACGATGAATTTTCAATCTGGGGAATTGTTACTTCGACTATAAAACTGAACCGGCGCATCCTACGTCGATAGTATGAGCATGATAGGGCACGTTGACTGTAATTCGTTTTTTGTGTCATGTGAGCGGGCATTTCGTCCCGACCTGTGGCATACACCTGTGGTTGTGTTGAGCAACAACGATGGATGTGTATGCTCGATGTCGGCCGAAGTTAAATCACTCGGCATAAAACGTGGCGATCCTTACTACAAATTCAAAGACCTCGCTTCCGCTAACGGTGTTGTCTGTTTTTCGGGTAATCACCACTTATATAGCGACATGTCGAGGCGCGTAATGTCTACATTGCGTTCCATTGTCCCTTATGTCGAGGTGTATTCCGTCGATGATGCCTTTTTTGAACTCGAAAGAACGGATTATGCTGATTTTGGATCATATGTCAAGCGCAAGATATGGCGCGACACATGTATTCCGGTGTCGGTAGGTGTAGCTCCGACAAAGACTCTGGCAAAAATTGCAAGTCATTTTGCAAAACGCTATCCTGCCTACAATGGAGTTGCGGTGATCGATTCCATTGAAAAGGCACGTAAGGCTATGGCTCTTGTGCCGGTTGAGAATGTTTGGGGGATAGGTCGAAAATTGTCGGCGCGTTTGCGAAACATTAATATCCGTACAGCTCTCCAGCTTGCTGATATGACAGAGAATATGGCTAAAACAATATTTAATGTCGTCGGGCAGCGCACTTGGCGTGAATTAAACGGAGAGCCATGCATTGCATATGAACCCGGTGAAGCCGATAAACAGTCGATAACGGCATCTCGTTCATTCTCAAAAGATATTTACGAACTCGCTTCTCTGAGGGAGGCTATGAGTGTGTTTGCCGCCATTGTAGCACGACGGCTCAGACGTCAGCGAAGCCGTTGCCGGGAGCTGAGTGTGTTTATTGCAACAAATCGGTTCCATACCGATGAGCCACAGCGATTTGCAAGTGAACATGCAACTTTTTCAGAGGCATCGTGCGACACGCTCGAAATTACATCGGCTGCCCTTTCCGCTTTGGAACGTGTCTATGAAAGCGGCTACGGTTATAAGCGTGCCGGTATTGTCCTGACTGATATCACAAATGGTGAAAGTTGGCAAATGGGGCTTTTCACTGGCCCTAATGAGCGTGAGCGGTCGGTGCGATTGATGCGCGCGCTTGACAAGATTAATTCCGGAGTCGTTGGACACGATTTGATACATGTCGCGTCGATGCCTTCTGCCGGAATTAATGGAATGGTGAGGAATGAACACGGATCGCGTCTTTACTCGACACGAATGACTGATATTATAACTGTTAAAGCGACTTGAAATGAAATTACACCTACCAAAACTGCCCTTGCTGGCACGAATAGCTATTGCCATTGTGCTCGGAATTTTATGCGGATTCATCTCTCCGCTTTGGCTGGCACGCATTGTTGTGACATTTAATGACATGTTCTCGCAATTTCTTGGATTCATGATCCCGCTTATCATTGTCGGTTTTGTTGCTCCGGCAATAGCCGATATCGGGGTTAGGGCAGGTAAATTACTTGTAGTAACGGCTCTTATCGCTTATGGCGCAACTTTTTTTGCCGGCATGTTGTCATACTTTACCGGTGTGCTTACTTTCCCGGGGCTCATCTCTGGCGAAGAAAGCATGGCGTCGCTCGACAATAATATAAATGTGTTGCCTTATTTCACTATCGAGATTTCGCCAATAATGTCGGTGATGACCTCGTTGGTTTTCGCATTCATGATCGGACTTGCAACAGCATTCATAAAAGGTGATTTGACAAAACGGCTTTGCGATGAATTCCGCGACATTGTCAGCTTGACAATAAATTCGGTCATCATACCCTTGTTGCCATTATATATTTTTGGCATATTCTTGAATATGACTGTAGTAGGGCAGGTGGGGATAATTATGGCCTGTTTCTTCAAGATTATCGTCGTGATATTCATACTACATATTTTTATATTGGTTCTGCAATATAGTGTAGCGGCATGTTTTGTGCGTAAAAATCCATTTAAAATGCTTCGCACAATGATGCCAGCCTATTTCACTGCACTGGGAACACAATCTTCTGCCGCAACGATCCCTGTAACCCTCGAACGTACAATAAAAATGGGGGTTGACAAGGATATAGCAGGATTCGTAGTGCCGCTTTGTGCAACTATCCACATGTCAGGAAGTACACTTAAAATAGTGGCTTGTGCGCTGGCTCTGATGATAATGCATGGCGAGCCTTATAGTCTTGGTTTATTTGTACATTTTATCGGTATGCTCGGTATCACTATCATTGCTGCTCCTGGAATTCCCGGAGGTGCAATAATGGCTTCGCTTGGATTGCTGCATTCCATTCTTGGCTTTAATGAAACAATGACAGCCCTGATGATTGCGCTTTACATATCAATGGATAGTTTCGGCACGGCATGTAATGTGACTGGCGACGGAGCGTTGGCCGCAATAATAGGCCGCTTGTTTCGAAAAAAAGATTGTGCTTAACAAATATTATTGAACTGTGCGGCGATTAGTTTGAGCGGAAAATTCTTATATTTGTATGCATTTACAGGTGCAATTCGAAAATGAAACTTTTTACTAACGACCAAATACGTACAATAGAACGCCACGTTATTGAAAACGAAGGTGTTACAACAATAGAGCTGGTGGAGCGCGCTGCCTCGGCAATAAGCTGGGAAATAATGTCGCGCTGGCGCCAGTCAAAAAAGGTATTGATTTTTGCCGGGCCAGGTAATAACGGAGCCGACGCTCTTGCTGTGGCGGGTATGCTGATTGAGGAAGGATACACGGTTGAAGCATTGCTTTTTAACGTGTTCGATAAACTTAGTGATGCTTGTAGGCATTTTCGCGATAAACTGAAAGAAAACGCTCCAGGTTCACTGACAGAGATAACCACAGACTTCACACCGCCTTATATATCCACAGACGTTCTCGTGATCGATGGACTGTTCGGATCCGGTTTGAAAGAACCATTGTCGGGTGGCTTCCAGTCGCTTGTCGACTATATAAACAACTCAGCAGCGACAATTGTGTCGATTGATATTCCTTCAGGCATGTTTGCGGAGTGGAACGAACTGATACTCAGTCGCAACGCAATTCACGCGACATTAACTTTGGCCGTAGAATTTCCGCGTCTGTCCTTTTTTATTGCCGATAATGCTGAGTTTTTAGGCGAATGGAAAGTGCTTGATATTAAACTTGCATCCGCCGAAGCTCGGTCTGAAACATCCCCGTATTTCCTTTTGGAAAAAAACGATGCCCAGCGTTTGTTGCGTCGGCGCAGTCGGTTCACATCGAAGGCCGACTATGGCACATGCCTTTTGGCGGCCGGGTCGTACGGCATGATGGGAGCCTCCCTAATGGCCGCTCGCGGAGCTTTGCGTGCTGGAGTAGGTAAAATAACTGTTCATGCTCCACGATGTGGATTCCAAACATTGCAAATCGGTGTGCCCGAGGCCATGTTTGAGCCTGACATCAATGATATAATCATCACCAATATTCCGCAGAAACACGACTATGATGTGATTGCACTCGGTCCCGGATTGGGTACGCACGATTACACTGTCCACGCCGTCGAGGCTCTGATTTCTGCAACTCAGAAACCTCTGATAATCGATGCCGATGCATTGAACTGCATCGCCCAGCGTCCGTCGATGCTTGATCATATTCCACCGATGAGCGTCATCACTCCTCATGACGGCGAGTTCGACCGTTTGTTCGGTGCACATCCTTCCCATGAGGCTCGTCTGAAGCGTGCAATTGAGAAGGCAGCCTATTACAGCATAATTATTCTGTTGAAAGGGTGCTATACAACTGTCGTGCGCCCCGACGGCAAAATCTATTTCCTCGATCATGGTACGCCGGCTATGGCTACTCCGGGTAGCGGTGATGTTCTGACAGGTATTATCGCCGGTCTGATGGCACAGGGCTATTCTCCAGATATTTCTGCAGCTTTGGGCGCGTTCATTCATGCCCAGGCCGGATGCATGGCCGCCGCCGAACAAGGCGAGTACGGTGTGTTGGCAACTGATATAGCCGAAATGACCGGTAGAGCAATAAAATCAATTATGGATAGTAAATAATTCAGTATACAATTCCCAAATCATGAATATTAAGAATTTGATTCCGGTGTGTCTGGCTGTAGCTTCAATGACAGCCTATGGGCAAACAACCACCAAACTCACCGCCACCAAAGCCAATGACTACGGTCTGATTTATTCACTCCCGACAACAGTGCTCGACATAACAATAGAAGCGGAGCATATTGTAGAAAATCCGGGGCAATTTTTCAAATATGCAAAAAAATATCTGAATGTTGATAATCCTGTCACGGAGAAAACTGAAAGCTGGCGTGTTAAGTCGGTAACAGTCAATACACGCGGAGTTGCTAATCAACAGGAACGTTATCTGATGCAATTCAAAGCCGGTGCATCGCCTTTTTTGATAATGAATGAAGCCGATCTGCCGGTAGCGATAAACAAGGAAGATGTGAAGGCCGATGAATCTCCGGTGCTTCCGTTGCCTGTCGCACCGAGTCCTACTCCTCTTCAGACAGAAGCCGCACGGCAAGTTATGAGCGAAGACATGCTCCGAAGCCAGTCAGTTGCAAAACAGGCTGAACTCGCAGCTCAGCGTATCTATGATTTACGTTCGTCGCGTAACGATCTCATAACAGGACAAGCCGATCAAATGCCACCCGACGGCAAGGCTATGCAGATTGTAATGGATCAAATAGCGGCTCAGGAAGCGGCTTTGACTGCAATGTTTGTCGGAACAAAATCCCTGTCGACCGATGTTCAGACAATGACATTTACCCCTACGAAGGATTCAGATAATACTGTTATTGCTCGAATCTCTGCAATTAACGGTATTGTTGCTCCCGATGATCTGTCCGGCGACCCGGTCACATTGAAATTTAAAGTGACTGAGCGCGGTCATTTGCCCCACAACGAGAAAGGTGAACCAAAAATTATGCCCAAAGGAGCTGTTGCCTATTGTATTCCGGGAACAATATCTGTATCAATCGAATACGACGGCAATGTGTTTTGGGAGGGTAGTATCGATGCCGCACAGTATGGTGTAGTATTCGGCCTTGATCCAAAAATGTTTTCCGACAAAAAGAGCCCGGCCTATCTGCTTCTCGATCCAACTACAGGCGGAATAAAAGAATTAGGTACAGTCGAATAAATAAACTCATTAGAAAGACTTGCGCGTTTCAACAAATGTAGCCCGGGCTTTCGCTAATTTTTCAGGTGAACCGATGTCGAACCATTGGTTCACCTTTGGTATTTGATAGGATGTAATTGTCGAACAGTTGCATGTGTCGATATAGAAGTTGGTTATCGAAAACGGAACTCCTGCCGGTCTGTAATTACGCAATCGTTTAATTGTTTGTTGCGATACTACGTGTATGCCATTGAAGCAACTGCAATGGAGGTTTTCGGTGTTGAGATTAAACGGACGTTTATGTCCGGTTGCAGTGTTGGTCCATCCGCGCATAATATTGTCAGCATTGAACATCAGACATCGTGAAGAATTTCTGTGTGAGTCAGTCAAAAGGGTGACGTCACAATTATATTTAACATGAAAGCTGAACAGCTCGGCAAGATTGACATCAGTCAGAATATCAGCATTATGTAGCAGAACAGGTTGCTTGTCGTAAAGCATCGAAGCCGCCTTTATCAATCCGCCACCGGTGTCCAGCAGCAGGTCAGTTTCGTCGCTGATCTCAATTTCTATTCCAAAATTATTGTTGCGTTTCAGAAATTCTTCAATTTGTCGGGCGAAATGGTGAACATTCACAACAGCATAGTCGACACCGGCAAGTTTCAGATTTTCGATCACATGTTGCAGCATAGGTTTTCCGTTGATTTCAACCAGAGCTTTGGGCTTATTATCAGTTTCGGGCTTTAGTCTGGTTCCTAAACCGGCTGCAAAAACCATTGCTTTCATAAAGTGATGTTATTGGTTGTTTGTTAGTAGCTTGGTCGTTTTTTGCTCTGTGTGATTCACAAACACATCGATGCCGAATTTGTTGTGAATATGTTTGGCGGTCTGTTCGGCACAATAAACTGAACGGTGTTGCCCACCTGTGCAACCGAAGTTAATGTTCAAATCTGTGAATCCACGTTCGAGATAACGGCTAACCGACCTATCGACCATGTTAAACGTGTCCTTTAAAAACTCAGCGACATCATCGTATTGTTCAAGATATTGCGCTACATCGGAGTCCATTCCTGTCGACTGCTTGAATTCTTTTAGGCGTCCCGGGTTTGGCAATGCACGGCAGTCGAAAACATATCCACCACCGTTACCTGTTAAATCGGCCGGAATCCCGCTTTTTCTGAAACCGAAACTGTTTACAACGACAATCAATTTTTCAGATTCCGGTTTCAAATTATTAAATAGCGGAAGCTTTGGCACTCCTCGGAGTAATTCGGTCAGATATGGCCATTGGCTGAAGGAATTCTCTGTCAAAAGTCGCTCCAGTTGACGTACAGCCGGTATTATGCTCTTCATGAAATGTGGTTTTCCTTCTACAAGACCTCTGAACCCGTAAGCACCAAGCACCTGAAGTGTGCGGAACAGCACGATGAGATGTAGATTGTGTCTGAATTGGTTGGGGTCGATGGCAGCATATTTCCCGGCATTCTGCAGGTAGAGTTCAATCATTTTCTCTTTCAGTTCGTCGGAGAATTTGGCTCTTACTTGCCAGAGAAATGATGCCAGATCGTAATGGCATGGCCCTTTTCGGGCTCCCTGAAAATCGATGACATACGGTTCTGTATTATGAATCATTATATTGCGCGATTGAAAATCGCGCAATACTAATGTTTTCGGCTTCATATCAGCAATTGAACAGGCAAAATTTTGTAGCTCTGTTTCAAGGCGGTTTTCATCGAACTCGATGCCGACGGTTTTCAAAAAACAGTATTTGAAATAATTTAAATCCCACATTATCGACTTTGTGTCGAATTCCGGAGTCGGATAGCATCGGTTAAAATCAATGCTATTTAATGGCTTCCACTGAAAATCAGGTAGCATAGAGATAGTTCCTGCAACGAGTTTCGTTGCACCTTCATCGGCAAGACAATCAAAAAGAGAAACGTCGCCTAAATCTTCCTGAACGTAGCAGTCGCCATCAGAACCAAGCACCTTGGGCACATTAAGTCCGCATTCATCGCAAAAAATTCTGCTAAGATAGCAGAAGGCTTGATTCTCTTTTGTGTTTTCACCGTAGGTTCCGATCAATGTCCGAGACGTGGGGCTGTTGCCATGTAAACGGAAATACTTACGGTTTGATCCTGCAGCAGAGATTTTTTCAACGATACGACACTCATATCCATCCGTAGCTGTGTTGTAAAGCTGACGCAGTGTCTGTTCAATTGCTTTTCCTGATTCCATTCGATTAATTAGCAGTAAAGCCTGCCGTCACACAAACCGGTGGGGCAGGCTTTAAAGTTATTATAAACATAAGTTATGCTTTGACGTCAAGTTTTTTACGCAGTTGGGCAAGCATATCCACCGTCATTTTGTCGAGGTCGTATTCCGGTTCCCAATCCCATTCGGCACGAGCACATGAATCGTCAAGTGAGTCTGGCCATGAATCGGCAATAGCTTGGCGAAGAGGATCGTGCTCATATTCCATTTTGAATCCGGGAACATATTCTTTAATCTTCGCTGAAATGATTTCGGGGTCGAAACTCATCGATGCTATGTTGAAAGAGTTACGGTGAACGAAACGGCTCGGATCAGCTTCCATTATTTCTATTGCCGCACGCAGAGCATCGGGCATATACATCATGTCCATAAATGTGCCGGCGCTGATCGGACATTTGAATGTTTCACCTTTGACTGCTGAATAATAAATGTGGACAGCATAGTCGGTTGTGCCGCCACCGGGAGGGGCAACGTAGGAGATAAGTCCCGGGAAACGAACCGAACGTGTATCCACACCGAAACGGCGGAAATAATAGTCGGAAAGCATCTCTCCTGTAACCTTTGTTATGCCATAGATCGTTGCCGGACGTTGGATAGTGTCCTGTGGAGTGTGAACATGAGGCGAATCTTTACCGAACGATCCGATTGAACTCGGTGTGAAGACTGCACATTTTTTTTCACGAGCGACTTCCAGTGTATTGAACAGACCTCCGACACCGATGTGCCAAGCCAACTGCGGTTTGCTTTCTGCAACTGCGCTCAAAAGAGCCGCCAGATTGTAGATTGTATCGATGTTGTACTTGTCGACTGCTGCTGCAATCTGTTTTGCATCAGTTATATCGACTTCGGCGGCAGGACCACCTTCGAGCAATTCACCTTTTGGTTCTGCCCCTTTGATATAGCCGCATACGACATTTCCCGAATACAGTTCGCGAAGGCGCACCGTCAATTCTGAACCAATTTGGCCTGTCGCACCGATTACCAGAATATTTTTCATTAGCTTTTAGGCTGAATAATTGTGTAATGATAATAGAATGGTTACTTATGGTTTTAAGCAGAAACGGACATCAGTTGTACCCCGGTATCGGTTTGGCCTAAAATCGAATGCAAATTTAATGAAATTTTAGTATTTAAATGTGTTGTGCATTTAAAAAATCTGTAATTTTACAATTAAATAAATCTATCAACAAACTTGCATAATCATGTACAACAAATTCAAGGAACATCTGACTGCACAACTCGATCAGATCAAGGCAGACGGACTTTACAAAAATGAACGTGTAATCACAACCCCCCAAAATTCGGCAATAAATGTAGAAGGTGCACCCGGCGAAGTGCTTAACTTCTGTGCTAATAACTATCTTGGACTGGCAGACAATTCGCGCCTGATAAAAGCAGCCAAAGAAGCCATGGACACTCATGGCTACGGAATGTCATCTGTACGATTCATCTGCGGAACACAGGATCTGCATAAGGAACTTGAAAAAGCAATCAGCAAATATTTCCACACGGAAGACACAATTCTTTATGCGGCTTGCTTCGATGCTAACGGTGGCTTGTTCGAACCTCTTTTGACTGAAGAAGATGCTATTATTTCCGATGCACTTAACCATGCATCGATTATCGATGGTGTCAGATTGTGTAAAGCTCGTCGCTTCCGTTATGCCAATGCCGACATGGCAGATCTTGAACGCTGTTTGAAAGAGGCTCAGGATTGCCGATTCCGGATAATTGCAACTGATGGTGTGTTCTCTATGGACGGAAATGTCGCACCTATGGATAAAATCTGCGAGCTTGCCGAAAAATATGACGCTCTCGTGATGGTTGACGAAAGCCATTCGGCAGGTGTTGTAGGCAAGACTGGTCATGGGGTTGCCGAACAGTTCAACTGCTACGGAAAAATTGATATTTTCACAGGAACGCTCGGTAAGGCATTCGGTGGTGCGATGGGCGGGTTCACAACCGGTCCGAAAGAAGTAATTGATATGCTTCGCCAGCGCTCACGTCCATATTTATTCTCGAACTCGGTTGCTCCATCTATAGTAGGTGCAAGTATAGAAATGTTCAAGATGCTTGACGAGAGCGACGATCTTCACACAAAATTAATGGATAATGTCGCTTACTTCCGCGATAAGATGCTTGCTGCCGGTTTCGATATTAAACCGACTCAGTCGGCAATCTGCGCCGTGATGCTCTACGATGCAAAATTGTCGCAGGACTTTGCTGCTGAAATGCAGAAAGAGGGAATCTATGTAACTGGATTCTACTATCCTGTAGTTCCTAAAGGACAGGCTCGTATTCGCGTTCAGTTGTCAGCCGCACATAATCGTGAGCAGCTCGACCGTGCAATCGATGCTTTCGTCAAGGTTGGCCGTCAACTAAATGTAATTAAATAATTAATCTTCATAGGAATTAAGCCGGCGGACACTGCTGATAATGCAAGTGTCCGCCGGCTTATGTTATATCTAAAGAATGTTATTATTCGTGCAATCCTTTTTTTCGCAGGTAGTTGATCAGGAATTCCGGACGGTCGGTCTGGATCATTGTTGCACCCATGTTCAGCAATTCTCCATATACAGCATCAGGATCGCCGGCGAAAGCGTTGTCGTCAGTGAGTCCACCGTTAAGGCTATCCCACAATGTGTTCACCCATAGTTTTGATCCGGATGAAATGATTGCCTTGAAACAATCAGTGACTTCCGGTGTCATTTCGTGCCAGCACACTTCGTAGGCCAACGGAACAGTTTGTGTGGTCATGTATTCACTGAAAAGCTCTTTTCCGGCAGGTTTGAGAATGTCGATGATTGGCATATACATCATTTTGGAATCTGTGTCGGCCATTTGTTTAGCAACGTCAGCCACAGTGCTTTTGCCTTTAAGAAGAATCTGATTCTCAACTCCCATTTCACGTGCCAGTTTCTGAAGTAAGTCGAAATACTGATAACCTTTGTCGACATTAACTACAATACGGTCGCGTGTGGTTTCAAGAGCCTGACGCAGGGTAGGCATATGGAATTTGGTAGGATTACCGTCTTCGTCGCGTAAATAAACACGGGTAAGAGAATCGTAAGGTAAATCCGATATACGGCCTTTACCGGTTGTGGCTCGATCTATTGTGCGGTCATGGCTGAGCACAAGAACACTGTCAGCAGTCAGAGCCAGGTCGATTTCAACGATATCTCCGCCCATTTGTATTGACGACTCAATTCCTTCGATTGAATTTTCCGGGAAATGACGCCAATCGCCGCGGTGAAGAGCTACAAGTACATAATTCGATTTTGGATTGTTGATTTCGCTAATGATTTTGTCGGTACGCGTTTGAGCCGAAATAGGGAAAAGCGAAACAAGAATAAGTAAAAACAGGGAAAAACGTTTCATATCACATCGGAGAAAACAAGCCTGTTTAAACAAACATTAAACAGGCTTGTGAAAGTTATATAATAAAGATTTATCAGTGGATTACTGACGGCCGCTTACATTAGTTCCACGAGCGATTTTTGATATCAGACCCTGAAGCACTTTTCCCGGACCGATTTCGATGAATTCGTCAGCACCGTCGGCAATCATATTCTGGATGGTCTGTGTCCAACGAACGGGAGCTGTGAGCTGAGCCACAAGGTTAGCTTTTATTTCAGCGGGATCGGTGTGAGGCTTAGCATCTACATTCTGGTAGACAGGGCACATCGGTTTGTGGAACGGTGTTTTTTCGATGGCTTCAGCCAATTCAGTGCGAGCCGGTTCCATGCATGGGCTGTGGAACGCACCGCTTACAGCCAGTTTGAGTGCTCGTTTTGCACCGGCAGCGAGAGCTTTTTCACAAGCTTTGTCGATAGCTTCTACTTCGCCTGAAATAACCAACTGGCCGGGACAGTTGTAGTTGGCGCAAACAACCACGCCGTCAACTTCGTTGCAAATACCTTCAACCACATCGTCGGGCAGTGCAAGAACAGCTGCCATTGTCGAAGGTTTGAGTTCGCATGCTTTCTGCATTGCCTGGGCACGCGCGCTGACAAGACGAAGACCGTCTTCAAAAGTAAGTGCCCCTGCAGCAACAAGTGCAGAGAATTCGCCGAGTGAGTGACCGGCAGTCATGTCCGGAGTCATTTCCGATTCGAGGGTTTTGGCCAGAATAACAGAATGTAGGAAAACGGCGGGCTGTGTCACCTTTGTCTGGCGCAGAGCTTCGGCGTCGCCTTCAAACATGATGTCTGTGATACGGAATCCGAGAATTTCGTTAGCTTTTTCAAACATATCGCGGGCAACAGGATTCGATTCGTACAGGTCTTTGCCCATACCTGAAAACTGCGCTCCCTGTCCGGGAAAAACAAATGCTTTCATAATTTGCAAGTCTATGATTTATAATTGGTTGACGGGTGTTTTGGCTGTTGGAGCAACACTTTTTTGCACCTTGAGCCATAAATGCGGTGCAAAGATACTCATTTTCATTTATTTATCAAACTTTGTGTTAATGGAAAACTTTAAAATAGCGTCGAGTGCAGGTAATTTGAAAATTTTGTATATTTGCAATAAGTTGCATATAAAGCTATTTAGTGGTAAGCATTATACAATTTGGAATGATTATGAAGAAATCATTATTAATAACTGTAGTTACACTACTGATATCATTTAACATTATGGCACAGAAAAAAATAGTTCAGACAGCCGGACGCGATGCATTAGGAGAATTCGCGCCTGAATTTGCACACCTAAACGATGACGTACTTTTTGGAGAAGTATGGAGCAGAAACGACTTGCTTTCGTTGCGCGACCGTAGTGTAGTGACAATCACATGTCTTATCTCGCAGGGTATTACCGACAGTTCGCTTACCTACCATTTGCAGGAAGCCAAGAAAAATGGTGTGACGCGTGTTGAGGCTGCCGAAATTATTACACATATCGCGTTTTATGCCGGCTGGCCAAAAGCCTGGGCTGCTTTCCGTCTGGCTAAAGATGTGTGGAATGACGACGTTGAAGGCAATGATGCTAAAGCCGCTTTTCAGCGTGAGATGATTTTTCCCATAGGTGAGCCGAATACTGCCTATGCAAAGTATTTTAGTGGTAACAGCTATCTTGCGCAAATATCAACTGATCAGATTCCGTTTGCAAATGTTACGTTTGAACCCGGATGCCGCAACAACTGGCATATACACAAAGCCAACAACGGCGGCGGACAGATGTTGGTGGGCGTTGCCGGCTGTGGCTGGTACCAGGAAGAAGGGCAGCCTGCAGTTGAGATTTTGCCCGGAACTGTTATTAATATTCCCGCAAACGTTAAACATTGGCACGGGGCAGCTGCCGATTCATGGTTTGCTCATTTAGCATTTGCAGTGCCGGGCGAGGAAACGGAAAATGTTTGGCTTGAGCCTGTTACTGATGAACAATACAATAAATTGAAATAACTACTATGAAACGTGTTTTTATAGCCATCGCTGTTGCTATTGTGCTGTCGTCATGCTCTACGGTTAAAAAACCGGTGCAATTCAATGTAGCAACATATAATTTAAGACAACACAATTATATAGATTCAGTCAGAGGCAACGGTTGGCTTCAACGCTATCCCGTGATAGCCGGATTGATAGCATTCCATGAATTCGACATTTTTGGAACTCAAGAGGGATTCAAACACCAGCTTGACGATATTAAGGGCAGTTTGCAAGGGTATGATTATATCGGTCGTGGCCGCGACGACGGAAAAGAAAAGGGTGAACATGCCGCTATTTTCTATCGTACAGATTTGTTCGAAGTGCTTGATTCGGGCGATTTCTGGCTCTCGGAAACACCCGAACGCCCCGGACTTGGATGGGACGCTGCATGTCCTCGAATATGTACATGGGGACATTTTCGCCATATTCCTTCGGGAAAAGAGTTTATGTACTTCAATTTACACATGGATCATGTCGGCAAGCAGGCGCGTATCGAGAGTGCAGAATTAGTAAGAAAAAAGATACAGGAACTTGGCCGGGGACTGCCGGCAATGGTTTCCGGCGATTTTAATGTTGATCAGACACATCAATCGTATGCAACATTGGTAGCGAATGATAAACTTCGTGATGCATATCAGACAGCGCAGTTGCGCTATGCGCTCAACGGAACGTTTAATAATTATCTTACAAATGGTTATTCAACGAGCCGGATCGACCATATTTTTGTCACATCAGGAATAACAGTGAAGAAATATGGAGTGCTGACGGACACTTATCGTACGCCAGAGGCAACAGACTCAGCAGTGTCGCTCAACGATGCTCCTGATGAGATTAAGATGAAGCATTATGTCGCACGAACTCCGTCCGACCATTTTCCGGTGAAAATTCAAGTAGAATTGTAAACGCGCATTTAATTAACGATGATTGAACAAGCACCCATTATATTTTCCCCTTATCTTAAGAGTGTGATTTGGGGGGGCGAGAAAATATGTGAATACAAAGGTATTCCTCAACCTGAGCCAAGGATAGGCGAAAGCTGGGAAATCTCAGCTGTGCCAGGCCATGAATCCGTAGTGGCCGAAGGCACTTATAAAGGGTTGAATATTACTGAATTGATTGAACGCTTTGGCGTTGAGTTGCTCGGAACTGCGGTTGTGGAGAAATATGGCGAAAAATTTCCTCTTTTGATTAAGCTTATCGACGCGAACGATAATCTTTCTGTTCAAGTACATCCTGATGACGCACTTGCGAAGGCACGTCACAATAGTTTAGGCAAGACAGAGATGTGGTATATTATCCAAGCCGACAAAGGAGCGAAAATTTATGCCGGTTTGAACTGTGAGATGACACCTGATGAATATGTTGAGAGGGTAGAAAACGGAACATTTGCCGAAACGCTTGCCGTGCACAATTCGGCTGCAGGCGACGTGTTTTTTCTCCCAGCCGGCCGTGTTCATGCTATAGGTGCCGGAAATCTGTTGGCTGAGATTCAGGAGTCGAGCGACATCACTTACCGGATCTATGACTACGACCGCCTCGATGCTGACGGAAATCCACGTCAACTTCATACGGAAGAAGCAAAAGACGCTATCGACTTTAAAGTTTATGACAACTATAAAAACTCACCTGTCGGCTCTTCGGAAGTCTGCGCGGAGATTGTGCGTTGCGACCATTTTACAACTGACAGGATTATTATTGACGGTGAGATGCAACTTCCCTTGTCACGGAAATCTTTCACTGTGATTATGTGCATCGAAGGTGAGGTGATAATGAAATATCATTCAGGTGAAATGAAACTAAAAAAAGGACACACTGTTCTTTTGCCAGCAGCTTTGGACACTATGGAACTCAGTGGCAAAGCATTATTGCTGACATCACATGCCTGATTCACGTTTTTGTTGTAAATAATATAAGATTTGTTTTGGCAAAATTCTTAACTTTGCAGTGCGGTTCACAAAGAGTCGCACTGCAATGATTGAATTTAATATTACATTTACAGACTCGGCTCCGGTTGTGATGAACTGGGGTTTTCTTGAAAACTGGAAGAGCACAGCACCTGTGGTAAATTATTAGTTTACCGATTTCTACGTCGCCTGCCGAAATGCCATTGGTCTGTTTCGGGCAGGTGAGAATATTCATCACTACATTTCACTTATTTAATATGAACAATCACCGATTGCTCACCTTGTTGTTTGCCGCAACTTTGGTGGGTTGCGGAGTGTGTGCTTACGCCCAATCGAAACAAGTTATCACATTAGAAGAACTGTTTGACGCCGCTGAGGCCAATAGTGCGCAACTTCGTCCATGGTTCAGTGCCGAGGAAGAAGCCCGGCGCGGAACCGAAGAGGCTCGTATGGGATATTTACCCGACATTAATGCATCGCTAACGTTCAGTTTCATAGGCGATGGCTTTACTACAAAACGTAACTTTTCGGATTATAGCCGTGCTACAATTCCCCATTTTGGAAACGGATTGACGATTAACATAAATCAGCCCGTCTATGCCGGAGGAGCAATTAAAGGCAATGTAGAAATGGCAGAGCTCAAACAGACGGCAGCCAGATACGAAACGGAGTTACAGCGTGATAATATCCGTTTTCAACTGACCGGTTTTTTTCTGGATATTTACAAGTACAGTAATCTGCGTACAGTTGTTGAAAATAATCTACATCAGGCTCGCAAAATGCTCGACGAGATGAATGCACGTTTCCGTCAAGGTATTGCTTTGCAAAACGACATTACGAGATATGAACTTCTTGTGTCGAATCTCGAATTGCAGATTATAAAGATTGACAACACATTGAACATTCTGAACAGGAATCTGGCAGTCACAGCCGGTCTGAGATCAGACATCAAAATTGTGCCAGATTCCACGATTCTATCGCGAGCTCTCCCGATTGCGGACGAATACTGGTGGCAGAACCAGGCAACAGACAACGCCCCTGCACTCAAACTTGGTCGCTCAGGAATAGATATCAGTCGTAAAGCTGAAACGCTTGCCAAAAGCGAACGGCTGCCAAAAATCGGACTACAAGCAGGTTGGACAATTGATGGTCCCATACTGGTAGAAGTTCCACCAATAAACAGAAATCTTAGTTACTGGTATGTGGGAGTTGGATTGAGTTATAACATATCGTCGCTTTATAAGAGCGGAAAAGCACTTGCAAAAAGCCGTGCTGCGACAGTGACAGCGCTCGACCGATTTAATGCCACAACAGAAAATGTAGGATTGTCGATTCATAACGATTATCTGCGCTACATGGAAGCATATGAGGAATTGAAAACCCAGCATAAAAGCGTAGAACTGGCCGAGCGTAACTATCGCACTACGGCGACACGCTATTCGGCTGACATGGCACTGATAACAGATCTACTCGATGCTGCAAATTCAAAACTTGAAGCTGAACAGCAGCTTGTTAACGCACGCATCGATATTATTTACTATTATTACAAACTCTTATTTACATCAGGAAAGATATGAACCACCGCAGTAAGAAAATATTATCATATGTAGTTACAATAATCGTCATAGTCATTGCCGCTGTGATAGTAGGTGGCAAATTTGTTCATTTAGGAAATGTTGAATACACTGATAATGCCCAGATTCAGCAGCAGATTGTTCCGGTGAACAGTCGGGTGCAAGGGTATATAAAAGAGATTCGTTTCGACGAATATTCACCCGTGAAGAAGGGCGATACCCTTGTTGTGATCGATGATTCCGACATGCGTTTGCGAGTGGCACAAGCGACGGCCGATTATCAGAATGCGTTGGCCGGCCGCAATGTTGTCGACCGTAGTGTCGGCGTGGCAACAGCAAATGTGGCAGTGACAGATGCGTCGCTTACCGAGGCAAAAGCCGTTATGGAACTGGCAGCTGCGGATTATACTCGTTATGAGAAACTGTTGGCAGAAGATGCAGTGACACGTCGTCAGTTTGATGCTGCTAAAACCGATTACAACGCTAAGAAAGCCCGCTATGAGATGCTTATGCGCCAGAAAACAGCAACATCGTCGGTTGTGGCGGAAACTCGCCAGCGTATTCAACAGAATGAAGCTGGCATAGAACTTGCCAAGGCTCTTCTGAAAACAGCCGAACTGAATTTGTCATATTGTGTGATCGTCGCACCATGCGATGGATTCACCTCACGGAAACAGATACAGGTAGGACAGCTTGTTCAACCCGGACAGACATTGCTCGATGTGGTTGATTCGGCAGATGTATGGGTTACTGCAAACTATAAAGAAACTCAGCTGAAGCATATTGCCGAAGGTTACAGTGTTGAAATTGAGGTCGATGCACTGCCTGATGTTGTGTTCCGCGGAACAGTAGGTGCTATTTCGAAAGCCACCGGGGCATCTTTGTCGGTGATTCCGCAGGACAATTCGGCCGGAAACTTTGTAAAGGTACGTCAGCGTGTGCCCGTACGTATCGAGTTCACTTCCGATAACAGTCCGGCTGATATGGCGCTTCTCCGTGCCGGAATGAATGTTGAATGTAAGGTTCGCTATTGATATGGCTGACTGGCATTCACCTCAGGGACCGTTCGATATCCCTGACATACCGAATTATATCCCGCGTCGGCTTAAGCCATGGCTGTTTATTATATTTGTAATAATTATACAGTTTTCCGGTGGAGTCTATCTGGCGGCGGTAACAGAGATGGTAGGCTCTACGGCCTTGATGCAGGAGGACATACTGATGGCCGGATATGCCTCGTTGATCGGCATGTCGATAAATTTTGCGGTGATGTTCCGTATAAAATTCCGTTTTTCTAACCGGACACAGCTATTGGCTCCCGGCGCAGTACTGATATTGGCCAACATTATCTGTGCTACAACCGAATCTGTGCTTGTTCTTGTCATAGTATGTCTGGTAGCTGGTTGGTTCCGCATGCAGGCAACCTTGGCATGTAACTCCACGATACAACTCTGGTTGACCCCGGTACGTGATATGTCGGTATTCTTTTGCTATGTTTATCTTCTGGTTGACTGCGCGATACAACTCGGCGGACTGGCTACCGTGTACACTTCGTTTGTGACCAATTGGGAATACATGCACTGGATAATGATTTCGTTACTGGCTCTAATGATGCTTCTGGTGCTTTGGCTTGTGAAACCTGTGCGCGGGCCGATGTTTATACCGTTACTGGGCATCGACTGGCTCGGTGCATTCCTATGGGCCGGAGTAATGATGTGCTTCACGTTTATCTGTGTCTACGGCAACTATTTCGACTGGTGGGAAGCCTGGGAGATAAGAGCCGCTACCCTGCTTGGGGTGGCATGTACGGGAATTAACCTTTGGCGTGCCTCATTTCTTCATCATCCGTATATTTCATTCCGGGCTATGAAGAACCGGAATGTGATCAGAGCTACGTGTGTATATCTGGTTTTCTTCACCCTGTTGGCTACAGAACATGTGTTCGAACACGGCTATGCGTCAACCATACTCGGTTTTGATTCTACTAATCTGATCGACTTGAACTGGTATGTGGTTGTTGGAATACTGATTGGCTGTGCGTTTACATACTACACATTTGCGCTGCGTAAATGGCGCTATAAGACCATGACTGTGATCGCTTTTGCTCTGGCTGCGGTGTATTTGGCATACTTCTATTTTCTTATCGATTACGGTGTGGAAAAAGAGATGCTCTTTATCCCGTTGGTGGCACGGGGAGCAGCGTCGGTCATAATCTCAATTGTGTTTTTGACGTCGATAGTGCAGAGCGGACTACCATTTCAGGTTTTTCCGCAGGCATTGACAATCAACGGATTCACCGGAGCTGTAATGGGTGCTACCTTAGGTCCTGCCGTAATAGGGGAGTTTCTGGAGCACACGATGGCCAAGAACGCGGCTTTGCTGAGCGCTGCGTTTACCGATTTTAATACGGCGACAATGCATGTTCCCGTCCAAGTTCAATACGGAATGGTGTGGATGCAGGCTCTGGTAGTTTCAATGAAAGAAATCTACGGCTGGCTACTCATTGTAGCGCTATTGTCGCTGACGGCCATTTTGTTAAGCTATAGTCCAGTCAGGCCTCATGCCATATTTCCTAAATGGAAAACTATCCGGCGCACTCTGCGACACTTAGCAATCGCAGATTCTTAAAAAACAGAAAAAAGAGAGGGGGCCTCACGGCAGCCTTTCTTTTCATTCATCACATTATGCTAAAAGTGCTATATAGATTATAGTTCCTTCGTTATAGTTTTTTTGAGTATCGACCGCTCACAATGTCCCAGTCGATGATGTCCCAGAGTTTGTTCAGGGCGTCGCCACGACGATTCTGATAATCGAGATAGTAGGCATGTTCCCATACGTCGAACACGAGAATAGGGGTGAGACCCTGTGTGAGGGGATTGGCGGCATCTTTACCTTGTGTAATGAACAGACGGCCGTCTTTATCCTGCGACAACCACACCCAACCGGATCCGAACAAACCGACTCCGGCGCTGACAAACAATTCTTTGAACTTGTCGAATGATCCAAATTCGCGGTCGATTGCCTTGACGAGCTCGCCTTTGGGTTTGCCACCGCCGTCGGGTGAGAATGCAAAGAAGTAGAATATATGATTCCATGCTTGAGCTGCGTTATTGAACAGCGGACCGTCGGCTTTCTTGATTATCTCTTCCAGAGGGGTATCTTCCCACTCGGTGTCGACAATCAGTTTGTTTAGATTGTCTATGTAAGCTTTTTCGTGCTTACCCCAATGATAGGAAATTGTTTCCTGGCTGATAGCCGGTTCAAGTGCATCGATAGCGTATGGTAGATTCGGTTGGGAATAAATTTGTGGTTTCATAATATAGTATAGTTTTTAGTTAGTTACATAAATAAAACGCCCGGAACTTTTAAAAGTTCAGAGCGTTTGGCAAGGGCAAGTACCTTTAAATTTTGTTAGCTAAAATCTCAGGAGAATTAACGTTTCAGATTGTTTTAATTATTAAAACGTGTTAAAATATGTATCTTTTGCTAACATCATGAATCAAGGGCCAAATGTGGTGGTAACTTTGTCGATGTAAACCGAAAGCTTTGATAAACCTAACTTTCGGAGGGACAAAGAGTACATTGACATAGTTATTTAGTGACGTATTTATTGAGGCGTGCAGCTGCACATTGGTAACGATAGCGGGCATCGAGGTAGTCTTCTTCGAATTGCAAGTAGTAATTATTCTCGATCAGGTACTCTGTCAGAGAAATCTGTCCGCCATTAAGAGCCAAGCCAAGTAAACGGTTATAATCGGTTTCTGCCAATAGCTTTTCAGCAGCGGATACTTCATTTTTCAGAGTCTGGACTTCGAGTAGCATTGCGTAAGTTTTTGTTGTGTTTTCATTGCGCATCTGCAAATTTTCCAGTTCTAAGGCCTGTTGCAGCATAGAGGCTGAGGCTACTTTGTTGCGTGTTGAAAAAAATGGCAGAGTCAGACCGACAGAGAAACCGTTGAACGAAGTGTTTTCTTCGCGGGCATATCTGTAGCCCACTGATAATCCAGGCAATCGCATCGCTTTCTCTGCTTTGATTTGAGAAGTGAGAGCTTTTGACTGTGCTTCAGTGGCGAGAATAGTTGGACTATCGGCAAAAATTGCATCATAGGCAGCCGCATCAAGAATTTTTTCTTCAGGAAAATCAGTAATATTGCTGGCGTCAGAACAATCATTGTTGCCGTTCATTGCGGTGAGCAATTGAAGCATATTGTTTTTCTGAATACGTGCATCTGTTAGCTTTGAATTGAGGCGGTAGCGTTCAATTTTGAGCTTATTAATGTCAAGGCGCGTAAGGTCGGTTGCGTTCTCCGGACGAGAATATTTGACAAGGAGTGTGTCTATAGTGGCAACACGTCTTGTAAGCAAACCGATCAGTCGATTCTGATAAACAAGATCTATTAAAGCCAGCTTTATGTCAAGACGACGGTCGGCAATGTTTGCTTTCAATAGTTTTTGAGAAGCGGTTAGTTTGTGTCGGACGCTCTCGTTGCGATAGCGATATACACCGGGCCAGTCGAACGATTGTGTGATGCCGAATTCAGTTTTAGGCGCTGCGTTGCCTTGCCCCCACTTATGGCTGAATTCTATTTCGGGATCTGAGAGATTTATAGATGCTTTTTCCTGAAGCATTTCTGCTTCGAGTTGCAAGTTTGCCGATTTGAGGTCGGGATTATTAGAAGTTATGCGGTCGACAATGTTTTCGAAAGACGACTGAGCTTTCAAGTTAACCGGTAAAATGGCTGCTGAAAGAGTCAGTAGCGTCAAGAATATGTTTTTATTCATTGGTCTTGTTTTTACGTTTTGCTGAAATTTCGTAGACTGCCGGCACGACGAAAAGGTTTAGGATAGTCGATGTGATGAGTCCTCCGAGAATGACGATTGCCATTGGCGACTGGATCTCGTTGCCAGGTTCTGAGCCTCGTAAGGCGAGTGGAACAAGAGCAAGTGCTGAAGTTAGAGCAGTCATAATGATTGGCAGCAGTCGGTCGGAAGACCCACGGAAAATACGTTCCATTAAAGGAATATTATCCTGTTCCAACGAGTTATAACGCGAAATGAGAAGCATTCCGTTGCGCGTCGTGATTCCAAGAAGGGAAATGAAACCGATAATGGCCGGTATGTTTAGTTCGCCGGTGGTGAAGCGGAGCATAAGAATGCCCCCAATCATTGCCAAAGGCATGTTCAACAAGATAATTGTCGGCTGAGTCCAGTTGCGGAATTCGGAATAGAGTAGGAACAGAATCACCAGCAGGGCAATGAACGTTGCCATTGCAAGAGTCCGCGATGCTGCGGCTTCATTTTCGAATTGGCCGCCGTAGGTGATATAGTAATTGTCGGGAAGCTGAATATTGTCGGAAATTCGTTGCTGAATATCGTTGACGACTCCCCGGAGATCGCGTCCGGAAGTGTTCGCCGACACTACTATACGGCGATTAACATTTTCACGATGAACAGTATTGGGGCCTTGTGACGACACAATTTCGGCCACAGTACTTAGTGGAATAGGCCCATGATTAGAATTGATCATTATCTGATCGAGAGCCTCGATAGTTGATTTGTCTGATTCTTGAAACTTAACAACGAGCTCATAGGGAAGGCCATTTTCGTAGACCTGAGATACGGTTCGACCCGACATTGCGATGTCGATGAAGTTTACGAACTGAGGCATCGTGATTCCATAACGTGCAAGCATCTGACGTTTTGGCCTGATTTCCAATTGAGGTCGTCCAACCTGTTGTTCAACGTTTATGTCGGCAATGCCTTCAACGCCACTTATTGCCTCTTTAATTTTTGTTCCGATTGTATGAAGACGGTCGAGATCGGTTCCGAATACTTTGATTGCAATCTGTGCTTCTGTTCCTGAAAGCATTGCATCGATTCGATGAGAAATGGGTTGCCCGATCTCGATACTTGCTCCGGGAATAGAACTGAGTTTTTTGCGTAGTTCAGCGGTTACTTCGTTGCGCGAACGTTTGTCGAGAGTGTAAGGCGCTTCAATTTCCGAAACGTTGACACCGAGAGAGTGCTCGTCGAGTTCGGCACGGCCGGTCTTGCGCGCAACTGTGTTTATTTCGGGTACAGACATAATAAGTTTTTCCGCCTCACGACCTATGTGGTCGCTTTCTTCGAGCGAAATGCCGGGAAGGGTACTGACATTGATTGTGAATGATCCTTCATTGAAACCTGGTAGGAATCCGCGACCAAGTGAAAAAGCAGTCATGAGCGAAATCAGGAAAAGAACAGCAATGCCATATAATAATGTAGGTTTGTGGTTTAAAGCCCATGATAAACCATTTGTGTATTTACATCGGAGGAACTTTGCAGCCCAAGGTTCTTTTTCGGAGTGTAGCACTTTTTGGTTGCCAAGCAGGTAGGAGCACAAAACAGGAGTCAGTGTCAGCGCAACGATTGTGGAGGCAATCAACGCTATGATGAACGAAATACCTAGCGGAATCAGCATTCTGCCCTCGATACCTGACAGAAAGAAGAGTGGCATGAAGCTGGCAATGATGATCAGCGAAGAATTAAAAATGGGCATGCGCACCTCGCGCGATGCTTCATAGACAACATCTATTGTTCTTCGTCTTTGTTCCCGCGGTAGCTGACGGTTTAACCGCAGATGCTTGTAAACATTTTCAACATCGACAATGGCGTCGTCGACAAGCGAACCGATAGCGATAGCTATACCTCCGAGGCTCATTGTGTTAATTGTCATGCCGAGCATATTAAGAATAAGCACTGTAATGATGATAGAGAGAGGTAGGGCTATTATGGAAATTACGGTTGTGCGTGCATTCATCAGGAAGAAGAATAGCACAATAATCACCATTAAGGCACCTTCGAACAACGATTGCTGAAGATTGGTAATAGAACTGTCGATGAAATCGGCCTGACGGAAAATGTCGGTTGAAATGTTGATGTCATCGCTGAGCGATGTGGTTATATCGGCTAATTCATTGTCGATTTTTTCAGTTAAAGAAATCGTGCCAGCACCGGGTTGTTTTGTTACTGTAATCAAAACTGCGGGTTCAGTTTTTTCTGAAGCAGCTCCAAGGCGGGGCATTTCCGCACCGATGCAGACATCGGCTATGTCAGCAACGGTTACTGTTCCGGAGGCGTCGCTTCGAATTACGGCTTCCGACAAGTCTTCGATCTTGTCGGAGTTAACGCGCCCTTTGATGATGTATTCATTTCCGTAGTCGTAAATGACTCCACCGGCTGCATTTGTGTTCATGCCTTCGGTAGCATCCATTACTTCCTGTAAAGTGATGCCGTAGTATTTCATCTTTTCCGGAGAGAGCAGGATCTGGTATTGACGAACATCGCCGCCGATTACTGATACTTGGGAAATGCCTCCCAAAGCCATTAGACGCGGAGAAATGGTACGGTCAGCAATCGTTCGCAACTGTTCCATTGATGTGAGCCCGTTTTTTGATGTGAGTCCGATGATCATCATCTCGCCAAGGATTGACGACTGCGGACCAAGCATTGGTGTGCCGGCTTCAGGAGGTAGCAGAGTTGCGATGTTGGCAAGTTTTTCAGAAACTGTCTGGCGCGCACGATAAACGTCCGTATTCCAGTCGAATTCAGCCCATACAACCGAAAAACCTGTTGACGACGACGACCTGACACGTCTTACGCCTGCGGCACCGTTGACGGAAGTTTCGACAGGATATGAAATCAGCTGCTCTACTTCTTCAGGTGCTAAGCCCGGTGCTTCGGTCATGATAACGACAGTTGGAGCATTCAGGTCAGGAAAGATATCGACTTCCATTCGCAGGAGTGTGATACATCCGGCCAAAAGCAGTAAAGCAGCCGCTGCCAGCACAGCAACCCGGTTGTTAAGTGATGTCTTGATTATTTTGTTGAGCATTATGGAGCAATTAATGGGTGTGAGAGTGCCCTTCGGGCATAATGTTTTTAGTCTGTGCCAGTTTGACAAATACTGTTCCGGATGTCACAACTTTTTCACCCGGTTCTATTCCGGAAAGGATTGCCGTACGTTTACCGTCGGAATTACCAATGGTTACGTTACGTTTTTCATATCCGTGGTCGTCGACTTGAATAAATATAAACTTTGTGCCCAATTCCTCGGTAATAGCAGTGCGTGGCAGAGCAATGCAACTGTCTGTGGTCTGGCAAACCAGATATACATCGGCGTAAGTGCCGGCAACAGAATTTGCATTATTGTCGAAATCGAACTGGACAGGTATGTACCCGCCGTCGGTCACAATATTGCCTGAACCAGAGGTTTGTCGGCCGCTCAATTCGGACAAATCCCAAACTTTGTCGGATGCCGGAGTACTAAAACGAGCTGAAACAATTTCCGGAACGATTCCGGCGTGGCGAACTGGGACATCGGCCCGCAGGGTGAGTTTCCGCGTGTCTGTCAGTTCAAGAATAGGTTCGCCGGGATTAACAAACTGATTTTGTGAAATAAATATTTTACTTATTCGGCCTGCAGCCGGGGCAACGACAGCACTCCCTTTTTTGTTGCCGGAAGTAGCTGCAAGAGCTTGGTTGTAGTCGTTTTGAGTTGCAACATAATCTTTTTTCGACACTAATCCCTCGTTATAAAGAGGAGTCAGGCGTTCAAGTTCTTTTTTAGCTGCCTCAAGTTTGAGTGCAGCTGCCTCGGTTGGATCACCCCCTTCGAAACCGTCGGCCGAAATGTGCCCGATAATTTGTCCTTGTTTGAGTTCACCCCCGACAATGATGTTGGAAGCAAGTGAAATTTTCCCTGTACTTTTAGCAACTACGGTATAGACCGATGCAACCGGAGCAATAATCTGACCCGAAACTTTCACTGTTTTGTTGAATGGTTGATAAGAGGCTTCTTCTACTTCTACGCCAAAACGTTCGGCATCGGCAGGGCTTAATATGATTTCATCGTCATGATCGTGCCCGTCTTCATGTTCTTCGGACTCACCGTGAACATGTCCAGATGCATGGGCGTGTTCATGCTCATGCTCGTGTTCGTGGTCGGCATGTCCTTGGGTGCAACCTGTTGAAATCATAAGAAGCGCCGACACGATAAAATAATTTAATCTCATAAATATTTAGAGTTTTGTTTTTACTGATTATGCTATTACACCGGGCTGTCGAATTAACGGCAGCTGTGTTTTATAGCTACAAATTTAATATTAGCTTCTTGCAACCGAATTGCATAATGACGGCCGAAATCTGTTTTTATAAAAATTAACTAAATATTTTGAAACAACCTCGTGTACATTTCTGTTCTTTGTATGAGAATTTGTAAAAGAATTTAATGATATAGAAACAGTATAAATACAGTATAAATTATGATAAACCTTAATGCGATACAATCACCGGCCGATATCAAAGGCCTGAGTATAGATGAATTGAATACACTGGCTGGACAACTACGTTCGGCCCTGCTTGAAAAGGTTTCCAAACAGGGCGGCCACGTAGGTCCGAACTTAGGTTTTCTGGAGGCTACAATAGCGTTGCATTACGTTTTCAATGCTCCAACAGATAAAATCGTGTTTGATGTTTCGCATCAGAGTTATATTCACAAAATGCTGACGGGTCGCATCGATGCCTTTATTAATGAGAAGGATTATTCGAATGTTAGCGGATACACTAATCCCAATGAATCGGATTATGATTTATTTACAATAGGTCACACTTCTACAGCCGTTTCACTTGCAGGGGGTCTGGCAAAAGCACGTGATCTTGCCGGAGGAAAGGAAAACGTTATAGCAATTATAGGCGACGGATCGCTGAGTGGTGGAGAAGCATTCGAAGGCCTTGATTTTGGAGCTACACTTGGTTCGAACTTTATTGTGGTTGTTAATGATAATGACATGTCGATTGCAGAGAACCATGGTGGCCTTTACGACAACTTGAGGCAATTGCGGTCGACCAATGGCACGTGTCCGAACAACTATTTTAAAACACTTGGATTTGATTATCGCTATGTTGCGTACGGAAATGACATAAAGAGTCTTGTAGATGCGTTTGAGGCAGTAAAGGATATACAGCATCCGGTTGTAGTACATCTGGCAACCCAGAAAGGAGAGGGGTATGCGCCTGCAGAGGCGAATAAGGAAGAATATCATTTTTCCGGTCCGTTCGATATTGCAACAGGCAATCCTCTGTCAGATGGCGGTGCACCCGGCTATGATGAGATGTTTGCAGACTTCATGCTTGAGCGTATGAAGAGCGACAAGATGGTTTGTACTATTACAGCAGGTACGCCCGGTGTGTTGGGTTTTGGTCCGGAGATGAGAAAGGCGGCCGGAAAGCAGTTTGTCGATGTGGGTATCGCAGAGCAGGAGGCTGTAGCTCTATCGTCCGGAATCGCAAAAGGGGGAGGCCGACCGGTGTTCGGTGTGGTAAGTTCATTTGTTCAAAGAGCCTATGACCAGTTGTCGCAGGACGTAGCAATAAACAACACGCCGGTTGTCGTGAATATTTTTTATGGAACGGCGCTGGGAATGAATGATGTTACACATCTGGGATGGTTCGACATAGCGCTTATATCAAATATTCCAGGCTGGGTGTTCTTTGCTCCTACATGCAAAGAGGAGTATCTGTCGATGCTTGACTGGGCAATCAAACAGACTTCAGTTCCGGTTGCTATCCGTGTTCCCGGAGTTGTTGTGAGCGAGAGCGAACGAACATTCCCGACAGATTATTCGACATTGCTCAACAAGTATGAAGTAGTTGAGCCGGGCGATGGAAAGGTCGCTGTGATTGCTGCTGGATCGATGTTTCAGCTTGGTCAAGCAGCTGTTAATATTTTGGCACAAAAGGGCATAAATGCAACGCTGATAAATCCGCGAAATCTTTCGGTAGTTGATGAGGAATTGTTATCTAAACTGCAGACCGGAGGATTGAAAATGGCAGTGACAATAGAAGATGGATGTCTTGACGGTGGATTCGGTGAAAAGATCTCTGCTTTTTTTGCACAATCGGCTGTCGCTAAAGTGAGATGCTATGGACTTCCGAAGGAATTCAAGGATAGATATGACCGTGCGAAGTTAATGGAAGAATGTCGTCTTAAGCCAGATCTTATTGCCGCTGACATTGTGGAGGCAATTCAATAATTAACATTTATTAATGCATAGGATAGCCGGGTTTATGAGCAGAACCATTAAATGTGTGTAAATTTGCACTAATAAATCCATATCCTATGCCACTTATAACCTACATATCGTTGGCTTTGGCGTTAACTTCGGCTGTTATTGTGTTGATAATTCAGGTTCCACGACTGCTGAGAGTGATAAGAAAAGCCAACTGCGAAAATGCTCAAGACTATGATTTTCAGGCGTTGCCCGGCGTGTCGGTGATCGTATATTCTCATAATAACAATGTGGGCCTGGAACGACTAATACCGCAGCTGATGGCGCAGAAGTATCCTGAAGGAAGGTTTGAAGTGGTTGTGATTAATGATGGCGCTAATCCTGCTACAGAATCATTGCTTTTGCTGCTAGAATCCAGTTATCCGGATCGTTTGAGGCATACATTTACTCCTGCCGACACACGAGGCTTGTCGTCGAAGAATCTGGCGTTGATGTTAGGCATAAAAAGTGCAAGGAATCCGGTTATACTTCATACTACAGCCGATGTGTCGATAGAATCAGAAAATTGGGCAGCTACTGTAGCGGCTCAATTTTCCCGGAATAACGAAACAGAGATTGTTATCGGTTGTGGAATTCTTACTGAAGGTAAATTGTTTAGAAGACGGATGCATTTAATAGATACGGTAAACTATCTTGCATCTGCCATAGCGGGGAAACCTTGGCGAGGCGATGGTTGTTGTCTTGCTTATACCCGTAAGTTATTTTTCGACAACAAGGGCTTCAGTTCATTGTTGAATCTCCGTAACGGAGGTGGCGACGACGATGCGTATATATCTGCGGTTGCTAATGCGGAGAATACGGCAGTATGTGTGGCCCGTGATGGAATTGTTGAAATATCGCCAGACGACGTTGTGTCATATTGGAAAAACAATGCACGGCGCAGAAAATGGGCTTGGAGGCAATGTCGGAACAGTGCAAGACGCTTACAGGGTGGGGTTTCTATTCTGACATGGCTGTCGTTGTTGTCGGCAATTTTTGCCGCCATTACATGGAATGGAGATATTGTGATTTTGAGCGCGTCAATTGGTAGCCAGCTTTTGATGTGGATTGTGTTGATGTGTTTGTGGCGTAGAGTATCAATATTGCTCAAAGCTCCCAAGTTTTTGTTCAGTGTTCCGTGGGTGATGCTTCTGCGACCGCTACGAACAATTTATCACTTCAGGTTTGGCTAAGATAAAAACATTTTTTATCTTTGACACATAATAAACCGTAAGTAGAAAAATCGGTATGAAATACGCTCAGCTTCCACGTGAAATTACACGGCCATTGCCATTTTATCTGGCAATGGAGGAATATGTAGCGACTAAATTTTCGGACGATATATTTTTTACATGGCAGGTTGAACCCACTGTTATTTTCGGGCGTAACCAGTTGCTGGAAACAGAAGTTGATACAGACTATTGCCGGGCTCAATCGATAAATTTTTTCAGACGAAAAAGCGGCGGTGGTTGTGTATATGCCGATAAGGGAAACATCATGCTCAGTTTCATTGTTACCTCGCCGATGTCGATAACGGACACTATGCTTCAATATGCAGAAAGTACAGCGGGAGCATTGCGTGAGCTTGGCATTGATGCTCAGATAAGCGGACGGAACGATGTCACGGTTTGCGGCAGAAAAGTTTCAGGATTTGCAGCTCACCGCATATATAACCGTACGATAGTGCATTCGACAATGCTTTATGATTTCAATGCAGAGAATATGCAACGAGCAATTCGGCCGTCGCAGCAGAAGTTGATGTCGAAAGGAGTTGAATCGGTCAGAAGCCATGTTACATCGCTAAGCGAGTGTGGAATGGCGCTTGGAATTGACGGTTTTATAGCAGCTTTGCGAAAAACAATCTGTGGCAAAGACACACTTGAGCTTACACCCACTGATGAGGAACTGATTGAGATTAAGTCGCGGCCATATTTCGATTCGGAATGGCTGTTCGGCAAGAATCCTCGTTCGGAATTTGTAGCCTCGCGGCGTTTCGAGGGAGTGGGTGAATTTCAGGTGAATATTCACACGAGCGGAAATCGGATAACACATTTTATTTTAGCCGGCGACTATTTTGCCGCAGATGGAGCGACAGAATCGATAGAAAAAGCACTTCAAAACGTGGAACTGTCGCAGGAGGCAGTTGGCGACGCTTTGAAGAAAGTGGATCTGCCGAATCTGATTTCCGGTATGGACAATGAAAAATTTTTACAATTGATATTTAACTAATCATCATGGAAGAGAATAAAAAAACATGCCTGTATGACAAACATGTCAGTCTGGGCGCACTTATGAGCCCCTTCGGCGGCTTTGAAATGCCAATTCAATATAAAGGTATTGTAGAGGAGCACCAGGCTGTTCGCAATGCGTGCGGTGTGTTCGATGTTTCGCATATGGGTGAAGTTCTTGTTACCGGGACAGACGCTGAGGCATTTGTTAACCATATTTTTACAAACGACGTGAGCGGAGCTAAACCCGGTAAATGCTTCTATGGAATGATGCTTAATCCTACCGGTGGAGTTGTTGACGATCTGCTTGTTTATTGCAAGAACAGCGAGAATTTCTTTCTTGTGATAAATGCTTCGAATATCGATAAAGATGTTGAGTGGATTAGAAGTAATGCCGAGGGTTTCAATGTCAGGATCGATCATCTGAGTGACTCGCTTGGCGAACTTGCAATACAGGGTCCGCAGGCTGAAACAATAGTTGAAAATGTTCTTGGTATTCCATGCGCAGATTTGGAATTCTATACATTTAAAGAGCTGGAAAAGGATGGTGAAACAATAATTGTCAGCCGCACTGGTTACACAGGTGAAGATGGTTTTGAAATCTATTCATCGCATAAGTTAACCAATGTTTTTTGGGATAAACTTATCGAATCTGGCAAAGTAGAGCCTTGCGGTCTTGGCTGCCGCGATACATTGCGTTTCGAAGTTGGCCTGCCCCTTTATGGAAACGAGCTGGGTGACGATGTTTCGCCGCTTGAAGCTGGATTGGGAATATTTGTGAAGCTTGACAAACCATCATTTATAGGTCGCGAAGCCACTGCCGCTATTAAGGCGGAAGGTGCCAAACGTAAAACTGTAGGAATTGAACTGGAAGATAAAGCAGTTCCACGACATGGCTATGAAGTGCTTACGGCAGACGGAACAAAGGTTATCGGTCATGTGACAACCGGCTATCATGCTATTTCAGTTGACAAGAGCATCGCAATGGCGCTGATAGATGCGGAATATGCGTCTTTAGACACACCCGTGCTGGTGAAAATCCGTA
Source organism: uncultured Muribaculum sp. (assembly GCA_964421745.1). Lineage (GTDB taxonomy): Bacteria > Bacteroidota > Bacteroidia > Bacteroidales > Muribaculaceae > Muribaculum. The sequence continues at coordinate 39,715 of CAYQYL010000001.1, forward strand.
AAAAAACTTTCCCCGGAAAAGTTGTTAAAAAGAAATTCTACAAAAAAAGCTATAAAAATTAATAACCAAAAACATATCACAATTATGAGTAAGATATATTATTCTCCCACTCACGAATACGTAAAAGTAGAAGGTAACACCGGTGTTATCGGTATCACAGATTATGCACAGCACCAGCTTGGTAATGTAGTTTATGTCGATATGCCGGAAGTTGACGATGAAGTTACAGCCGGTGAAGATTTCGGAGCAATCGAAAGTGTTAAAGCTGCATCTGATCTTATTTCGCCAGTCAGCGGTACTGTTATTGAAGTAAACGAAGCATTGGCTGACGAACCTGGTCTGGTTAACAAAGATGCTATGGCTAATTGGATTATCAAGGTTGAAATTTCTGATCTGAGCGAACTTGACAACCTTCTTGACGAAGAAGCATATAAGCAGATTTGCCACTAATAACGAGATAGAAAATCCCCCGTTGACAGGTCCCGAACTGTAAGGGGGATTTTTTATTAATAAAACTACAATTGATTATGAATCATCCATATTTTCCGCATACACAGGACGATCTACAATATATGTTGTCGAAATGCGGTGCGGGCAAACTTGAGGATCTTTATGCCGATGTGCCCGAACAGCTGCTTCTGAACCGCGACTATGAATTGCCTTCAAAAAAGAGCGAGGCCGAAGTGCGTGATATTTTCGACAAATTTTTCAATAATACCCGAACACTTATATGTTTTGCAGGTGGCGGATATTATAATCATTACACACCGGCGGTAATTCCTTATATTATTTCACGTTCAGAATTCCTGACGGCCTATACACCTTATCAGCCGGAAATATCGCAGGGTACGCTACAGTATATTTTCGAGTATCAGACGATGATGACACGTCTGACCGGACTTGATGTGTCGAATGCATCTATGTATGATGGAGCGACGGCAACAGCAGAGGCAATGATGATGACAGTTGCTGCCGCACGCAAGCGTAACAGAGTGCTTGTTTCTTCTACTGTGCTTCCGCAAGTTCTTGATGTAATGCGCACCTATGCACATTACCATGGAATCGTTCTGGAAGAAGTTCCTGCTACAGCAGCCGG
>CAYQYL010000001.1:40820-87421 GCA_964421745.1 uncultured Muribaculum sp.
ACGGATGCTTGCTACATATAACGATGTGGCAGGGGTTGTGATGCCTCAGCCCAACCGCTACGGAATCGTAGAAAATCTGGAGGGTGTTGCAGAAGCTGTTCACGGAGCGAAAGCGTTGTTGGCTATGACTTGCATCGCTTCAACTCTGGCTGTGCTTAAAAGTCCGGCCGAGTGGGGAGCCGACATAGCCACCGGCGACGGACAATCATTAGGAATTCCAATGAATTATGGCGGCCCATACATTGGCTTCCTTTGCTGCACACAGGCGCTTGTGCGTAAAATGCCCGGTCGAATAGTAGGCGCCACTACTGATGCCTCAGGCAAACGGGTGTTCGTGCTAACACTCCAAGCACGCGAACAGCATATACGTCGTGAAAAGGCTACATCAAATATTTGCTCAAATCAAGGGCTTATGTCGCTGTTCGTCACAGTGTACATGTCGTTGCTGGGTGTAGAAGGGCTTACGGAAGTGAACCGTAAAAGTGCAGCAAATGCTCACTATATTGCGGAAAAGCTAACGGCTACAGGTAAAGTTACGCTGAAGTATCCAGATTCACCTTATTTAAATGAATTTGTTGTGGTTACAGAAAAACCAGTAGACAAAATTATTGCTGAAGGTGTTGATAACGGTGTTCTGTGTGGTATAAAACTCGCTGAAAACGAGCTGATGATTGCCGCAACAGAAATGCTGTCGACTGATGATATGGACAAACTTGTGAAACTGATTGTTTCGTAATTTTAGATTGAATTTATTATGAACAAAGAATATTACGGAAAGCTCATATTCGAACTTTCGCGGAAAGGCAGAAAAGGCTATATGTTGCCTTCCAACGGCGCTGAAATCAGTGGCACAACAGTTTCCGGTCTGCCTGAGAATTTAATGCGAGAAGGAACTCCTAAGCTCCCTGAAGCTGATGAACTGACAGTAGTTCGTCACTATACAAACATGAGTAACAATAACTTTGGTGTTGACACAGGTTTTTATCCACTTGGGTCGTGTACGATGAAGTACAACCCGAAGATTAATGAAGAGCTTGCTGCCGACCGACGTATGGCCGGGCTTCATCCTTTCCAGCCGTCGAGCACAGTTCAGGGTATGCTTGAGATTTATTATAGTCTTCAGGCAGCGCTTTCAGAGATTGGTGGAATGGGTGAATTCACTTTAAACCCATATGCCGGTGCTCATGGTGAACTCACCGGTCTGATGGTTATACGTGCCTATCACGAACAGCGTGGAGATACTAAGCGTACAAAAGTCATTGTTCCCGATTCAGCGCATGGAACTAATCCGGCAAGTGCAGCTGTAGCCGGATTGTCGATAGTTGAAGTTAAAAGTCGTCCCGACGGAACAGTCGACGTTGACGACTTGCGTCCATTGCTCGACGAAACTGTTGCTGCCGTGATGATGACAAACCCGAATACATTGGGAATTTTTGAAAAGAATATTCCGGAAATAGCGACATTAGTGCATGATTGTGGTGCGTTGCTATATTACGACGGGGCAAACTTGAACCCGCTTGTGGGTGTAGCACGTCCGGGCGATATGGGTTTCGACGTTATGCACATAAACCTTCACAAGACCTTCTCGACCCCACACGGAGGTGGTGGCCCGGGCGCAGGTCCAGTTGGAGTGCGCAAGGGTCTTGAACACCTGTTGCCTAATCCGCGAGTTGTCAAACTGGCAGATGGTTCATTCGACGTTGAGTACAAGAAGGATACTCTCGGACAGGTTACAGGTACATTGGGTAATTTTGCCGTGCTTGTAAGGGCGTTGGCCTATATAATGACTTTGGGTAAAGAGGGACTGAAATTCGTTGGTCCGCTTGCGACGCTTAATGCAACATATATTAAAGAAGCATTGAAAGACGTTTATCTGCTTCCAATCCAGGGGTTGAGCAAGCACGAATTTGTTTTCGACGGATTGGCTGACAAGTCGACAGGAGTTACGACACTGAATGTGGCTAAACGCTTGCTCGATTTCGGATTCCATGCACCGACTATTTATTTCCCGTTGCTCTTCCACGAATCGTTGATGATAGAGCCGACTGAAACTGAAAGTCTTGAAACACTCGACAGTTTCATTGCCGTCATGCGCCAGATTGCCAAGGAAGCTGCAGAAACACCAGATGTTGTGAAAAATGCTCCTCATAATACGCCGATTTCACATCCAGACGACACGCAGGCTGCTCTGCATCCGATAGTAACTTTCGATAATCTTCAAGCATGATTTCAGCTGACATAATTATTATTGGCTGTGGACCTGGCGGTATGGAGATGTGTGCACGCTCCCTAGCAGCGGGTAAGAGTGTGGTGGTTATTGAAAACGACCAACTAGGTGGTACTTGTCTGAATAAAGGCTGTATCCCGACTAAAGCGCTTTGCAAAACGGCCGAAGTTGTCAATACGATAAAAGAGGCGTCGCAATATGGTGTGACAGTTGAAAATATTGTACCGTCGTTTGCGGCTGCCATAGAACGTAAGAATCAGGTTGTTGCTCAGTTGCGACAGAATGTTGAAACAATGTTCGCCAAAGCGACTATTGTGCGTGGAACGGCTGTTTTTAAATCTGCAGACATCATAGCTGTAGGTGAAGAGTTGTTTTCTGCACCAAAAATTGTAGTTGCAACCGGATCTGCACCTGCAAGCCTTAATATCGAGGGCGCAGAATTGTGTATTGACAGTACAGCAATGCTTAACATGGAACAGCTTCCGGCACGAATCTGTATAGTTGGCGGCGGAGTGATAGGTATGGAATTTGCCTGCATTCTAAACGCTTACGGTGTGGAAGTTACTGTAGTTGAATTCTGTGGAGAGATTTTGCCAAGTTTCGACAAGGAGGTAGCCAAGAGATTGCGCAGTTTGCTGAGCAGACGTGGAATCAAAGTAATCACTTCTGCAGCAGTGACCGCTGTCAAACCTGGCTACGAAGTGACTTACACATTGAAAGGTAAAGAACTCAGCCTGGAGTGCGATGCAGTTCTTATGGCAGTAGGACGCAGACCTGTAATCCCTGAAGGCCTTGAAGAAGTGGGTGTAAAAGTTGGTCGCAGAGGCATTGAAGTAGACGATAGCTTTGCGACTGCTGTTCCCGGAATCTTTGCGATCGGAGATGTTAACGGCAAGATGATGCTTGCCCATGTTGCCGAGGCGCAAGCGAGAGTAGTATGCGGCGAAAAGGTGAATCTTGAAGTTGTTCCGGCCGACGTGTTCACGGATCCTGAATGCGCAATGGTTGGATTGACTCAAGAGCAATGTGCCGAACGCCAGCTTCCGATAAAGATTTCGAAATCGCTTTTCCGACCTAACGGCAAAGCTTGTGCAATGGGCTCTACTGACGGGTTTGTGAAGCTGATTTCAGATTCGGATTCGGGTAAGATTCTTGGTTGTCATATAATCGGTCCTCATGCTTCAGATTTGATTCAGGAAATTGCAAATGCGATGGCATGTGGAAATACTGTTGGTGAGATCGCTTCTGTGATTCATGCACACCCAACACTAAGCGAAACAGTTGCTGCCGCATGTAAATTGGCTGCTGAGTGACAGAAAAACTGTATTTCTTCACGGCTTCCACATTGAGAACTGGTGGAAGCCGTGTTTTTTTGCCGTATAAGTGCAAAATTGCTAATTTTGCAAAAAAAACGACAGTGTCAAGAAAACGTAAAGAGCTTCCGATTCTGGAAGGTGTTGAGATAAGCGATGTTGCCGCGGAAGGAAATGCGCTGGCACGTGTAGACGGTATGGTTGTATTTGTCCCATATGGTGCACCAGGCGATATAGCTGATATAAAACTTTTGAAGAAAAAGAAAAGCTATGCAGAAGGGCGTATCGTTGAGTTGCGCAAGCCGAGTGTAGACCGCGAGGAACCTAAATGCCGACATTTCGGAGTGTGTGGCGGTTGCAAGTGGCAGCATTTGCCTTATGGATTACAACTCAAATGTAAGCAGCAGCAAGTTGTTGACGCTTTGACACGAATAGCTAAAATACCCTTGCCGGAGATTACGCCGATATTAGGCTCTGAAAACATTTGGTGTTACCGCAATAAAATGGAATACACTTTTTCTAACAAAAAGTGGCTTACGTTTGAACAGCTTGCATCGGGAGAGGAATTTGCTGATCGAGATGCAGCAGGTTTTCATATTCCGGGAGCATTTGACAAGGTTCTGGATATCGAAGAGTGTTATTTGCAAGATCATCTTGGCGATGAAATAAGACTTTTCATTAAGGAGTATGCCAAACAGCATTCCTTGTCGTTTTATGATTTGCGTCAGCAATATGGCTTATTACGCACATTAATGATCCGCATAGCTTCGACCGGTGAAGTAATGGTTGTTATCTCCTTTGGAGAAGATATGCCAATGGAGATTAACCGTTTATTAGAGGCTGTTAAAGAAAGATTCCCGCAGATAACATCTTTAATGTATGTTGTCAACACAAAGGCTAACGACACGATTGCGGATCTGGACATAATGCTTTACTCCGGAATGCCGTACATAGAAGAGGAAATGGAAGGATTGAAGTTCAGAATAGGGCCTAAGTCATTCTATCAGACCAATTCACGCCAAGCCTACAAACTTTACTCGACAGCCAGGGAATTTGCGCGATTGACGGGTGATGAACTTGTGTATGACTTGTATACAGGAACCGGGACGATAGCCAATTTTGTAGCTCGTGATTGCCGGAAAGTTATAGGAATTGAATATGTTGCAGACGCAATAGAGGATGCAAAAATCAATTCACAAGTTAACGGGATAGACAACACTCTGTTCTATGCAGGAGATATGAAAGATGTCCTTACCGACGAGTTTGTTGAGCGTCACGGACGTCCGGATGTGATGATTGTTGACCCTCCCAGAGCCGGAATGCACGAAGATGTGGTTAAGGTGATTCTCAATGCTGAACCTGCAAGAATTGTCTATGTTAGCTGTAATCCGGCAACGCAGGCCAGAGATCTGGCATTGTTAAGTGAAAAATACATTGTAGAGGCCGTGCGTCCGGTCGATATGTTCCCACACACGGCACACGTAGAGAATGTCGTTTCTCTAATCAGACGTTGAAGCAATGTTAGAATTATAATATCTGGTGTCGCCAGTGACATTTTTGCCGACGAAAGGGGGTAGGAGATACTGCTCGTTTTCGTCGGCAAGTTCTATTTCAGCAACTATAAGCCCGGAATTGGGTGAGTAGAACTCGTCCACTTCCCAAATGTGGTTCTCGAAAGGAACAATGTAGCGTGTTTTGTCGATAGTTTTAGCGCCATTACATAGCTTCAGTAGTTCCAATGCATCCTGAAATGGGATTTCATACTCCCATTCTCCGCGCGAAGCACCTTTGTTGCGACTTTTTACCGTAAGATAACCTTTTTCGTCGTTTACTATACGTACTCTTATCGTAGCGTCGGGCGAGGTGGTTAAATATCCTTGCACAATGTGGCGGCTTTCTGTTGCCAATGCTTTATAACTATTGTTAATCACAAGATACTTGTGTTCTATTTCTTTAGCCATAAAAATTCACTAACTTTGTTGTCTGATTATAAAGTTGACACTGCAAAGTTAGTCTGTTTTTTTAATTGCAGGCACGTTTGTTGTTGTTTAAACACGAAAAACTCTTACTATTATTGAAAGTTGAAATCAAGAAATTATAAAATACGTTTGTTGTTTACTGTTGTCATTGTTTTGGCAAGTGTTATAACAGCCACTGCCCGAGGTATTGTTGTGAGGGGAACAGTGAGGGATTCTATTTCCGGAGAGCCGGTTGCTTATGCAGCGGTAGCCCTAACAACAACTCCTGCCGGGACAATGACAGATGAGCGTGGAAGATATTCGATAACTTCGTATGCAGCATCGGATTCACTGAAAGTATCGCTTATGGGCTATCGCCCTCAAAAACTGAAAATTAACCGTTCGGGTGACAAAACCGAGATTAATGTTCGTCTGAATCAGACAGGAGTCAGACTGAAAGAAGTTGTTGTGAAACCCAAAAAAGAAAAATATTCTAAAAAGAACAACCCGGCAGTTGATTTTATGGAACGGATCCGTAGCGGTAAGAGTTCGTATGATCCGCGTAGAAAAGACTATTATGAATATGATAAGTATGAGCGCTTTAATATAGCGATTAATGAATTTGATAAGGACAACAAGGGTTTGATCGGCAAGCGCCTGTCGTTTATTTCCGATTATGTGGATACGTCGGAAATCTCAGGTAAACCAATTCTGAATATATCGTTGCGTGAGAAGTTGTCGAATGTGAAATATAAAAAATCGCCTCACTCGGAACACGAATATGTTTCGGGACTTCGTGTGGTTGGGTTCGACGACGTCAGCACCAAAGAGGGTATCCGACGATATCTCGACGATGCATTCCGAGAGATAGATCTGTATGAAAATGATGTCAATCTGTTGCAAGGGCGAATTGTGAGTCCGTTGTCGAGGATCGCTGCGGATTATTATAAGTTTTATTTGACCGATACTGTGATGGTTGGCACTGATACGTGCGTTGTATTGAGCTTCGTCCCTCACAACTCGCAGTCGTTCAGCTTTATCGGGAAACTATATGTGCCGAAAAACGATACGACCATGTTTGTGAAAAAGGTTGATTTATATCTGCCGCACGCAATTAATATGAATTTCGTTGACGGAATGACTGTTTCACAAACATTCGTCAAAGAACCTGATGGCACCCGGCTAAAGGTGAAAGACGATATGGTGATGGAATTATCGATTCTTCCTGGATTGCCCAAATTATACGTAAGGCGTAATACCCTTTACAGCAATCACAGTTTCGAGCCAAATGAGTCGACAGATACAATTCCAACTACAGATCAATATGAAATTGTTGCTGAAGAAGCCTACAACACTCCGGCGGAGGTCTGGGACAAGTCACGTCCGGTTCCGCTGACCGAAAGGGAACAGAAAATGGATTCACTTTTGGCTGATATGCGTTCCGATAAACTGATCTACTGGAGTGAGAAAGTTCTAAAACTCGTTGTTAACGGTTATATCCACACAGCCCCCAAGAGTAGATTTGATTTAGGCCCGATTAATACTTTTGCTTCATATAATACAGTTGAAGGTCTGCGTCTTAGAGTAGGGGGTATGACAACTGCTAATTTGTCGAAACGGTGGTTTGGGCGTGGCTATGTTGCCTATGGCTTCAAAGATCGTAAGGTGAAGTATAATGGAGAAGTTGAGTATTCATTCCGCGACAAAAAGTATCATTCACGCGAGTTTCCTATTCATTCGCTGCGTTTTACTTCGTTATACGATCTGGATCAGTTAGGGCAGCGTTACAGCTGGACGAATTCAGATAATGTGATCTTGTCGTTCAAGCGTATGGAAGACACGCGTGTGACGTACAGACGTCGTCAGGAATTGCTGTATACGCTTGAGTTGTGGAATAATCTGACATTGAACGCCGGTTTTGCTTACGAGCGACAGGAAGCTACCCGTTGGATTCCATTTGTCGATGGATATGGAAATTCATTCAGTCATTATGATGAAGCTTCGTTTGAGTTTAAACTTCGTTTTGCTCCCGGTGAAAAATTCTATCAGACAAATAATGTACGAAGGTCAATTAATCTTGATATACCGGTTTTTGAGTTGTCGCATTTCTTTGCGCCAAAAGGCTTCTTGGGTAGCAAATTTGCAATAAACCGCACAGAGTTCCGCTACAGACAACGTTACTGGCTTTCGTTTTTGGGCTATGTCGATGGGGTTGTAAAGGCCGGACACGTTTGGAGTACATCGCCTTATATGAATCTTCTGCTACCGAATGCTAATATCACTTATGTTATTCGACCGGAGAGTTATGCTTTGATGAATCCTCTTGAGTTTATTAATGATTCGTATGCTTCAGCCGATATAACATATTGGATGAACGGATTGATTTTTAATCGAATTCCACTTTTGAATAAGCTGCACTTGAGAGAAGTATTTTCGTTTAAGGCATTGTGGGGTCACCGCAGCGAGCGCAACAATCCATTTGCTCACCCCGAACTGTTCCGTTTCCCGGACAATGTAAGTGTCACGAATATGCATAAAATTCCATATATGGAAGTTACTGCGGGAATTGACAATGTGCTGTCGCTTTTCCGAATAGATTATGTTTGGCGCCTGTCGTACCGAAATACGCCTGACGCACCTAACTGGGGCATCTTAGCCGCAATACATGTTGCTTTCTAATAAATCAGTCGGACGCGGACGATAGGATTTCGATAAGTTTTTCGCGTGAACGTATTGTTATTTCATTAGAGGTGTAATCGATTAACTCCCGTTCTTTCATAGAGTCGAGTGTAGCAATCAGCGACGTGCGTTGAACCCCGAATAATGAATATAGGTCACGCTGACGGCAACTGAGAGTGATGTCTTCGCCTCCGCGCTGCGATAGAGCTACTATCCAGAAGGCAATGCGTTCTTCAAGACTACCGGACGTGATTGCAAGAATACCGTCGACAGCTTTCTGTGCATTCATAGAAAGAATGTTCAAGAAGTTGAAAAGAAAAACATTGTCGTTGTTTAAGATGTTCATGTAGTCATTCTTGCTTATCTGCAAAATACCGGTTGGTTCAAGTGCGACACCTGAACAGGGATAAAATGGAGCTTTACCGAAGAGGAAATCAGGTGCAATTACGTTTGGTGCACTCAAGGTCTGCGACACGTGAAACCGATCATCATGGTTAGATATGGTCAGTCGTACGCTTCCTGAGATAATGAATTTTATGTGTGTACAAGGTTCATGGGCCGTAACAACCGTTTCGCCTTCAAGATATTTTAAAAAGTGAAATTTTGCCTTCTCAATAATTTCCGAAATTTTATCGCGGCTAACTCCGTTGAATAGCGGAAGTTTCATGAGAATTTCGTACATACTGTCCATAGTCGTTATCGTTTAAGTCGGAACATTGTTTCTAAATGAAACACTATATACTAATTTAACAAAAAATTTAGTTAAATGTTTTTCTTCGACGTGTTTTAAGATAAAGCTGTGTGGAGTTTATTGTGTTTTGCCATGCAACGTATGCAGCCGGTCCAATCGAAGCAAGTGGATTAAGATAGGTGAGAGCCATCCAAATCGCAAGAACAGTGTTTTTCTGACCAAGCCCTTGAGCACCGGAAATTTTGTCGCCCATACGAGAACCAATCAGCCTTCCAATAGCAAACTGCGTGCAGCATGCGACAAGCGATACACCAGCTATAGCTAACATGACAGGAACTTCGCTTGGCGGTTCCTTCATAACAAAGCTGACAGCATTGCCTACGACGATTATCAGGGCAACCGACCACATATAAAAAGATAAAGACTGATGCTCGGCAATAATGTCGTGGACACGCGGACTTATAACTTTCATTATCAATGCCAATGCAAGCGGGAGGAGAATAAGTGGGAATACTTTGGTGGCAATTAGAACGATAGATTGGAGTAAATCGATTCCTTGTGCTTCGCCTATTATGGAAAACAACGGAGGTGCAAGACAAGCAACGGTGATGTTGCTAACAATGGAATAGGTTGCGAGTAATTCAACTGAGCCTCCGAGCATTCCAGTGACTACCGGAGCGGCTGTTGCTGTGGGGCAGAATATGCAAATAAAGGCGCTTTGTGCTACGATTTCTCCAAATGGAAGCAACAAGCGATATGCTATTATTCCACCGAGAATCTGAACAGAGAGGAGGCACCAAATAAATTTTGTAACTACAAATTTACGAGGATTTATTTTGCAGTATGTCACCAGAAGCATCATGAAAATCAGATATGGCGACAGAAATGCGACCATGTTAATATAGTTATGCAGCAATATGCCTGTCAGCATGGCAATTGGCAACACCCATGGCTTCATTTTATTTCGGAAATCAACAGCGTTCATGCTCTAAAATTTGATGAGCAAAGTTACGTTACTTATCCAAGATTTGCAAAAGTTTTGCAGAACGAATATCGGTTGTTGTGAACATATCGGAAAGAAGGATTGTTAATAAAGTGTAACAAGTTCGTAACACGATTAAAACAAAAAGACATTGCGAACTAAGAAAAGATGCGTTATTAATCATTATTAATTAAGAACACTAAAAAATTAAATTGACATGAAAAAGTTTTTAACACTTGCGATTGCATTTATCGCGACATTGACAGCTTCAACAGCATCAGCAGAAGGCTGGTATGCCGGTGGTTCGGTAGGTTTTGACCGCAATACAACTGATAACAAAACACAGGTCACAATTATGCCTGAAGTAGGCTACAACTTCACTGACAAAGTTGCTCTCGGCGCAATAGCCGGTTATCAACATCAGTATGATGATGGAAACAAGTTGGATCTCGTTAAGATATCACCATATCTGCGCTATACATATTTGAAGTTCGACAAGGTTGACCTGTTTGTTGACGGAGGTGTCGATGTCGGTATTGGTTATTCGAAAGCCTATTATGGTGACAGTGGTGCCGCTGTTGTTTGGGGTATCGGCTTGAAACCGGGTGTGGCTTTTAATGTCAATGAAAAATTCAGTCTTGTAGCACATATCGGTTTTGTTGGCTATGAAGGTGCAAACCACAAGGCAAGAAATGTGGGAGCACCCAACCGAATCGGTATTGGACTTGACGGAAATGATATCAGCTTAGGCTTTTACTATAAATTCTAAAGAAATAATAATACTATAAAACACACAAACATAAACGGCCGGTTCCGATTTGGAGCCGGCCGTTGTTATATTGAAGAGTAATATCAGGCAAGTTCGCAAATCAATGTCGCTGACGATGAAGATACCACTTTTACATTCACTTTGTCGCCGATACGGCAGTTCCCGCGTGGAAAAACACAAGTTTTGTTTTGTTGTGTGCGACCTACCATTTGTTCAGTGGAACGTTTTGACACACCTTCAACAAGAACTTCAAACGTTTTTCCGATATCGTTTCGGTTGCTTTCGGCGGACAATTGATTCTGTAGTTCAATCATTCGATTAAGTCTGTCGATTTTCACCTCTTCAGGAACATTATCTGGCATTGTTCGAGCGGCAAGTGTTCCGGGGCGCTCTGAGTATTTGAACATGAATGCCGAATCAAAGCGTGCGTCGCGCATAAGCTGCAGTGTTTGCTGGAAGTCGTCTTCAGTTTCATTGTGGAAACCTGTGAAAAGATCGGTTGTGATAGCACAATCAGGCATCGCGGTGCGGATGGCATTAACACGATCCATGTACCAGGCCGAAGTGTATTTTCGGTTCATTGATTTAAGAACACGGTCAGAGCCGGATTGAACGGGCAGGTGTACGTGGCGGCAGATATTTTTATGTGCAGCCATTGCGTTGATAATCCTGTCGGACATATCTTTTGGATGCGAGGTTGTGAAGCGTATTCTCATATCTGGCTGAGCTTCGGCAACCAGTTCTAGCAATGCAGCAAAGTCAATTTCGGAGCCATCGGCGTTTTTATGACAATAAGAGTTCACATTCTGTCCTAAAAGAGTCGCTTCAACAAATCCTCGTTCGTGGAGATCGGCCAATTCTGCAAGAATACTTTCGGGTTGACGGCTTCTTTCGCGCCCGCGAGTGTAGGGTACAATACAATAAGAACAGAAATTGTTGCATCCACGCATGATTGAAATGAAACCCGAAGTACGGTTGCCGGTGATCTTTTTAGGTATTATATCCCGGTAGGTTTCTGTTGTCGACAATTCAACATTTATAGCTTTGTGGCCGGTTTCTGCAGCTGCAAATAGTGCAGGAAGGTCAAGATACGAATCAGGTCCTGCAACTAAGTCTACACCGTGTTTTTCTATCAAGTCGTTTTTAACACGTTCGGCCATGCATCCGATTACGCCAATTATGAGTTTGCCGTGGCGTCTACGCCGAAGCGAGGCCAGATACTCAAGTCTTGAAATTATTTTCTGTTCGGCGTTGTCGCGTATTGAACATGTGTTTAGAAGTATTGCATCGGCTTGTTCAATTTCGTCGGAAATAGAATAACCGGCAGTATCCATTACGGCTGCTACAACTTCCGAGTCGGCTACATTCATCTGGCACCCGTAGGTTTCAATGTGTAATTTACGCTGCCGATCGGCAGAATCTATATTGTTTTCTTTAGTAAAATTCATTGTTTTGCACTGTATTTTATGCAATTGGTCTGACTGACTGAAAAATAAATTTGCTAGACAACTTTTTTTTGCCTATTTTTGCACAAAATTACAAAAAAAGTGCAGAATACCTAAATAAAAATTCTCGCTAATTATATGTGATTTTGATAAAAAGACAATATTTAAATGTAAAAAATATGGCTTTCCCAATCTTAACACCTCAAGAAGCCGCCGAATTTATAAAAAATGGCGACAATCTTGGCCTTTCAGGCTTTACCGCGGCAGGTTCACCAAAAGTTATCACTGAGGCCCTGGCAGAAAAAGCTGAAAAAGAGCATGAAGCCGGCCGCCCATTCAAGGTGAGCATATTCACAGGCGCATCGACCAACAATCACGCCGACGGCGCGCTTGCCAGGGCAAACGCAATTGCTCGTCGTACACCATATCAGAATACACCTGATCTGAGAACTCGAATCAATTCGCACGATTGTAACTATTTTGACCTTCACTTGTCGGAACTGGCTCAGAAATTCCGCTATAAGACTTATGGTGAGCTTGACTTCGCAATAATTGAGGTGGCAAAAGTTTTCGATAATGGTGAAGTGGTTCTTGGTACGGGTGTCGGAAACGTTCCGACATATGCCGAACATGCTAAACATATTTTTCTGGAACTGAATGCTGATCTCCCGGAAGATTTGTTAGGTTTCCATGATATCTACATGCCGCTCGATCCGCCTAACCGTCGTGAAATTCCAATTTTCAAACCAAGTGATCGCATCGGACATCCGACAGTTAAGCTTGACCCGTCGAAGATTTTAGGTATTGTTAAGAGCGAATCTTACGATGGTATCAAAGGTTTTACAGCATTGGATGACACAACTTTGCAAATTGGTGCGAATGTTTGTAATTTCCTTATCGGTGAGGTTCGCGCCGGTCGTATCCCCAAGACATTCCTTCCAATTCAGTCGGGAGTGGGTAATGTAGCAAATGCGGTTTTGTTTGGTCTGGGCGATGCTAAAGAACTTCCTCCATTTGAAATGTATACCGAGGTGATTCAAGACGCAGTTATTGATTTGATGAAAATCGGCCGTTGTAAGTTTGGAAGTACCTGTTCGCTGACACTGTCTGATGCAAAAGAGGAAGAGGTGCTGTCAAATCTGGATTTCTTCCGTGATAAAGTTGTGCTTCGCCCCGCGGAGATTTCGAATAGTCCGGAAGTGATTCGCCGTCTTGGCGTGATCGCGATGAACACAGCATTGGAAGCTGATATATTCGGTAATGTGAACTCAACGCATGTTGTAGGAACCAAGATGATGAACGGTATAGGCGGCTCTGGCGATTTTACACGAAACGGCTATATCTCTATTTTCAGCTGTCCTTCGGTGACTAAAGGTGGGCTGATAAGCAACATCGTTCCAATGGTTTCACATGTAGACCATAGTGAACATTCAGTCGACGTTATTATCACAGAGCAAGGTGTTGCTGATTTGCGTGGATTGGATCCGTTGCAGCGCGCACACAAGATTATAGATAATTGTGCTAATCCGGCTTATCGCGAACTATTGCGTGACTACCTTAAACTTGCTAAAGGTGGCCAGACACCACACACTTTGTCGGCTGCTCTTTCATTCCATACGACTTTTGCGGAGAAAGGCGACATGAGTAAGACAGACTTCTCTAAGTTTGCTTAACAAAGTTTATAACGACTATAAAGGACACGGTTCAAAATGGATTGCTCATTATGAACCGTGTCCTTCTTTTATCCCGACCGACAGTTTTTTAGTTTGTTGAAAAATTATAGCAGGAGATGAATTATATAGCAAAAAAATGTTAACTTTGCATTCTTAAAGTTTAAGTGTAGCTGCTACACTTATGGCATATATGAACATAATCTTTGATTCACATGAACTTAACTGGGAAAATTGATTTTAAGCCAAAGCTGATATCTTCTTTGCGCCATTATTCGGTTGCACGTTTTAAAGATGATCTGGTTGCGGGTATAGTTGTCGGCATAGTTGCGCTTCCGCTTGCAATTGCATTTGGTATTGCGTCGGGTGTCAGTCCGACAATAGGTTTAATAACAGCCATCATTGGTGGATTTCTTGTTTCGGCATTTGGCGGGAACTCAGTTCAGATCGGAGGTCCGACAGGCGCATTTATAGTCATAGTATATGGAATAATTCAGAACTATGGATTATCGGGGCTCGCGGTTGCTACAGTAATGGCAGGATTGATTCTGGTTATGCTGGGAATGTTTCATCTCGGTACGGTTATCAAGTTTATTCCTTATCCGATTGTAGTAGGATTTACCAGCGGTATCGCTTTGACAATTTTTTCAACGCAGATTAACGACTTCTTCGGTCTTGGGTTAACGAATGTTCCGAGTGAATTTATTTCTAAGTGGGGCATTTATCTGACAAATTTGTCACATATTGATATTAACACTTTGCTTGTCGGGATTGTGTCGCTTGCAATTATAATCGTTATGCCATTTATTTCCAAGAAACTTCCAGGCTCGCTGATTGCTATTGTGATTGTGACAGCAGTTGTTTATTTCTTGGAAAAAATGATTCCCGGTTTCGAGATTGAAACGATTGGTGACCGATTTGGATCACTCCCGACCGATATTCCTGCCCCAAAAGGATTTGAACTGTCGATGAATACAATTAATCTTTTGTTGCCTTCTGCATTTACAATCGCGATTCTATGTGCGATAGAATCTCTTTTGTCTGCAACAGTAGCCGATGGTGTGACCGGTTCGCGCACAAACTCGAACACAGAACTGATCGGCCAGGGCATTGCTAATATTGTAGTCCCGTTTTTTGGCGGTATTCCGGTTACGGGAGCTATAGCAAGAACTATGACTAACATAACAAATGGTGGTCGAACACCGGTTGCCGGAATTATCCACACACTTGTTTTATTGTTGATATTTTTGTTTATGATGCCACTAATTAATCTGGTTCCAATGGCTTGTCTGGCGGCAGTATTGATTATGGTTTCATATAACATGAGTGGCTGGCGTACGGTGGTGGGTATCATGCATTCTCCCAAAAGCGATATTTCGGTTCTGCTTGTAACTTTCTTGTTGACAGTTGTCTTTGATTTAACCATTGCTATTGAAATCGGACTATTGCTTGCAATAATATTGTTTTTGCGTCGTGTAATGGAAAATACGCAAATACGTGTCTACTCGGAACAGCTTGATGCTGCAGAAGGTACGGACACAAGCTTGCATGAAGTTCTTGATGTGGCCAAAGGTGTTGAAGTATATGAGATCGACGGTCCATTCTTCTTTGGTGTGGCAACTAAGTTCGATGAAATGATGCGAACGACAATCGGTAATAAGCCTGTAGTACGAATTATACGTATGCGCCGAGTTCCGTTTATAGATGCTACAGGTGCTCATAATCTTGAGCTGCTTATTAAGTCATCTCAGAGCGATGGAATCCACGTAGTGCTGTCGGGCGTTAATCCGAATGTCCACGAAGTGTTGACAAAAGCTGGCATTGAGCAGCTTGTAGGCGCAGATCATGTATGCGACAACATCACGCGTGCCGTTGTAATGGCTAACCGAATCGCCGACGCTTATACAGCTAAAGAGCATCGCCATCAGCATTAATTTGTGTTGAATAAAGCCGAACCGGTTGTGCAATAAATGTTAAATAGCGACCAGTTCGGCTTTGTTTGTCAAAAAGTGGGCAAAAATATAATGCTGTTATGCAATTTATTGCTAATTTTGTAGCTTGAATTATCTACGGAACTGAAAAATCAATGCGAAGCATACGTAAATATATATATATCACTGCATTGTTGGCTGCGATGTTGCCGTCAACATCGTGTGGTGAATACCAGCGTATATTAAAAAGTACGGATCCGAATGCAAAATTAGAATTTGCACGCAAAGCTTTTGAAGAAAAGAAATACGCTCAGGCTGCTACCGTGCTCACAGATATTGTTACGCAGCTTAAAGGTACATCGTCGGCCGAAGAATCGCTCTATCTGCTTGCGTTGAGTCACTACGAGAATAAGGATTACGAAAATTCTGGTGCATATTTCAAAACCTATTATTCTCGCTATCCCAAGGGAACATATGCCGAAATGGCTCGTTTTTATACCGGCTATGGTTATTATCTTGATTCTCCGGAAGCCCAGCTCGATCAAAGCACCACAATAAAAGCTATTGAAGAGTTGCAGGCATTTCTTGACTATTTTCCCAAAAGCGACAAGGTGCCTCAGGCTCAAAATGCAATTTTTGAGTTGCAAGACAAGTTGACTTTGAAAGAACTTCAAAACGCTCAACTCTATTACAACCTTGGCCCATATATGGGAAACAACTATGAGTCGGCAATAGTGGTGGCAAAAAATGCTATTAAAAATTATCCATATTCCAAGTATAAAGAAGATTTGGAATTGATAATTCTGAAGGCTCGCTATCAAGAGGCGGCTCAAAGTGTTGAAGAGAAGAAAAAAGATCGTTTCCGTGATGTTATTGATGAATATTATGCATTCATAAACAACTGGCCGGATACTCCAAACAGAAAAGAAGCAGACAATATTCTGAAAATTGCTCAGAAATATGTCAACGAATAAAAAAAGATTCGAAACTGGAAACTAACAAACTGTACAAATATAATGGACTACAAGAAATCCAACGCCCCGCTGAACACCACAACCCGCGACTTAATCAAGATGTCGGAGGATACAGGTAATATCTACGAAACTGTTTGTATTATCGCAAAACGCGCCAATCAGATTGCCGGTGAAATGAAGCACGACTTGGAGAAGAAACTTCAGGAGTTTGCATCGCTCAACGATAATCTTGAGGAGATTTCAGAGAATCGCGAACAAATCGAGATTTCGCGATACTATGAAAAACTTCCAAAGCCTACGCTGATTGCAACACAGGAATACATTGAGGGTAAAATTCATTTCCGCAATCCGGCCAAAGATAAAAATTTCGACTAACATAGTGTGATTCCAAATCGCATACTTTAAAGACTTTCGAAATCCTCATAAAATCCAAAATTATTGGCCATTTGCTTTGACAGGTGGAAATTAATTGGTAAATTTGCACGCCTTTTAGACGAAGGCACTCTAAATTAATATTATTAACCCACTTAACAATCTTAAGAATGTACTTAAATTCTGAAGAAAAAGTAAACATCTTTGAGAAATACGGTAAGGGCAAGACTGATACTGGCTCACCTGAAGCTCAGATAGCATTATTCTCGGTTCGTATTGCTCATTTGACTGAGCACCTCAAGTCAAATCACAAAGATTATACTACACAGCGTGCTCTTAAGGCTCTTGTTGGTAAGCGTCGTCGTCTTCTCGACTATCTGGTTAAGAAAGACATCAACCGCTATCGTGCCATCATTGCCCAGAAAGAGCTTGGTATCCGCAAGTAAACTGTTTACTTAACGACTACAAACAAACGCCATGTAGGCTTCGGCCGGACATGGCGTTTGTCGTTAGTGTGCTTATGTATTTAATCGCAAATGAGAATTTTTTTACCATCGACGATGTAAAGTCCTTTTTTGAGTTCTGAAAGTGTTGTAAACGGCACAGGTTTTCCTGAAAGAGAAAAGATTGATTTAGGGTAGGGAGCAGTGATTATTTCCGAGTCGAATCCTGAAGTTAGATCATTGTATTTGATTGTATTTAACCAGTTTTCGAGTATTGTCTTGGCGTTTACTGTTTGAGTGCTGCGAATCCAAAGAGTTGGTTCAAGAAACTCTCCGTTAGGGATTAGGCGTTTTGCATCAGATACAACTCCGCTAATTCCCGATGAATGACTTGACACAATCAATCCGATTTTCATACCGGCCATCTTATTTCCATTGTGAAACAAGAAAGTCTGCAAAGGAGCGGCCATCTGGCTCCACCAAAGTGGTGCACCAATAATAATTGTATCGTATTCATCGAACTCAACTTCTACCGGATCAATCGCAGGATATGAGGACGCATTGTCAGGGTTATTCCGTATTGCTGCTATTAAGGCACTTCCAATAGCATAATTGTTGGCTGCATAATCAAGGCCTTTTTCTGCTGGTTCTATTTTCACTACATCGGCATCGATTTGATTGCAAAGATCGTTGACAATGCGCTCGATATTGTTTGTATAGCTATAATAAACAATTAATGTACGCGCATTTACTGTTAAAGCGGTAATTAAAGCAGATAAAAAGAATATGGCTTTTGTCATATTTGGATTGTAGTAGAATTATTAAGACTCTTTCATTGATGTCATATACTTTGTCGTCAGAATCAATAATAGAGGTTATGTAAACAGAGATGCGGCAATGACGACAGAATTGCCGGAGTTCAATAATTAAATTCTGTTTAAGTCATACTTTATTTTGAAGGCATCCATGTATTGTAGAATGTCGCAATTTGATTCATAGGAATCTTGTCGAGATTATCGTATAGATCGCAATGTGTTGCATCAGCAACTATGAGCAGTTCTTTGTTATCACCATGCAGAAGTTTGAATGTATCTTCTCCAAAGTAGCGTGAATGGGCATTCTCACCATGAACGATCATAACAGCGTTCTCAAGTTCATCGGCATACTCAAAGAATTTGAAGTTTAAAAACGGAATGACAGAAGTTGTATTCCAACCGTCGGTTGAGTTTCCCGAACGGGCATGGTAGCCGCGGGGTGATTTATAATAAGCATAATAGTCTTTGACAAATTGTGGTGCATCGTCGGGAAGTGGATCTATAACTCCACCTGCACGCTGGTAGCTACCATTGCGATAATCGGCGGTTCGCTGTTTGGCTAAGGCAGCTCGGTTAGCATTGCGTTTTTCAGTCGAATTATCTGCATCGAAATATCCATTAGCTGATACACGAGTCATGTCATACATTGTCGATGCTACTGTCGCTTTTATTCGTGGGTCGTTTATTGCTGCTTGAATGGCAATACCTCCCCAGCCACATATACCTAATATGCCAATTCTGTCTGTGTCAACATTAGGATGTACAGACAGGAAATCGACAGCGGCAGAGAAGTCTTCGGTATTGATATCAGGGGAGGCTACACGACGAGGTTCCCCTCCGCTTTCACCTGTGAATGATGGATCGAAAGCAATTGTCAGGAATCCACGTTCAGCAAGTTGTTGGGCGTACAGACCGCTTGACTGTTCCTTTACGGCTCCGAAAGGGCCGCTGACAGCGATTGCCGGAAGTTTTCCTGTTGCGTTTTGTGGTGTGTACATATCGGCGGCGATAGTTATGCCGTAACGATTAACGATAGTGACTTTACTATGATCTACTTTGTCACTTTTGGGAAATACCTTATCCCATCCTTGAGTTAAAACGAGATCGGCTTTTGGCGCAAGTTGTGTATCGGTGTTCATATTAATATTGGTTATGTTTAATTTCTGTTTGTTTTCTGAGGGCGTGCATGAGCAAAAGATGCCCAAAAGGAGCAGGTCAATAGCTATAATAGATGTCTTCATAAGGGTATATTTTGATAATACAAAATTAATGGGAGATACAAGCTACTGCAAACCCGAATTAAGGCAAAAGATACCAGAATTACAGATTTTGGATAATATGGACTGAATAGGTGGATGAACAAGAAGCGGGGCAGTGTTGTTATTCAAGGAAAAGACTATTGCATAGTCTTTAATCAGATTAGATTATTAACTAAAAGATAGAATTTTATGGAAAAATACGCTTGTGAAGTATGCGATTGGGTTTACGACCCAGCTGTAGGAGATCCTGACAATGGTGTAGAACCGGGTACGGCCTTTGCCGATCTGCCGGACAATTGGGTTTGTCCGATATGTGGCGTTGGAAAAGACAAATTTGAACCGCTGCAATAATAGATAACAATGATTAAAAGAGTCCTGCTTTATGTAGGACTTTTTTATTTTATCTGATATTGAAAGATGTTAGGGACAGTGAGGATGTGAAAAGCCCCTTTATATACCTTAAGAGATACATAAAGGGGAAAAGTATAATAGTTAAGCTTTATTTAGGCTGGAATGTCTATTTAGCAAGTTTTAGTGTATAGTTCATACCGGGCATTTCGGAAACTTCGAAATGTGAATTAGTCATAGTGATTGTCGAGTCACCATCAACGACGAAGTATAAGTTGTCACTGGCTTCGGCAGATGAATCCTTCGGATCTTTGACAAGCTTAAGATATGTTTTGTCGCCTTGCTTGCTAATGGTGAAGTCACCTTCGCTGGCATATGTAGCTAAATCTTTATAGCCTGTGGCGCTCAATGTGTCGGCTTGCAAATAAGTTTCTGTCAGATGATAATCACCATCGCGAGCATCATCGTCATAATCAAGTGTGAGTGTATAGCGAATACCGTCGCAATCGGCGGCCGGCATAACACCGGTGTACACCATATCTTTGTCACACTTATTTGTGCATGCTTCGCCTTTGCAACTTTTGTTACCAGAGCAACCTACCATTGAGAGCATTGCCAGCGCGGCAGTTGCCAAAACCATTGTTTTTTTCATATCGGATTATATTTGAATTTATATAGTTTTATTATAAAACACCCAAGGTGAAGTAATAGTTCTTGTGATAGTAATTATTTTTCGGGCAACGTTATCCTTCAGTGTGGAAACTCGTGAAAGAATTGCGTTCTTGCGAGGGTATTCCTGATTCTTTTTTTGCTAATGATATGGCTTTCAAAAGAAATGCCATGTTGGTTCCGAGATTGCGCATAGTCTGTAACCCTTCTAAATCGGCTTCGACGTCTTTAGATGTGAAGCCGTGTACTTCGTTCCAATAAGTGCTTGAAACGACGGGCATAGAGCTTATGGTGAAATATTTGTTAATTTCATCGAAAGCAGAAGTGGAGCCTGCACGGCGTGATGATATAACTGCTGCACCAACTTTCATTGTTTTGTCGACTACGCCGGATGTGCTATAGAACAGTCTATCGAGAAATGCGAGAAGTTGTCCGTTAGCTCCAGCATAATAAACAGGTGTGCCAATTATAACACCGTCTGCTGCAGCAAGCTCAGGTGCAGTTTCATTAACAAGATCGTTGAAAACGCAACGCCCGTTTTTGCGACAGAAATTACAACCTATACAACCACGGATGTCTTTGTTTCCGACATTAATACGTACGGTTTCAATATTGTGTGCAGATAAAGTCTGTTCAACTTCTCTGAGGGCACGATCAGTACAGCCGTCTTTTATGTGTGGGCTTCCATTAATTACTAATACTTTCATAAATATTGTATCATTGTTTTATTAGTCAAAACACATGTTAGAATAGATTAGTTCGCATAGAATGAAAATTCCCCAAGTACTATTGACCTGGGGAATTTCAAGAAGTATAAAAAAGATGTGTTATGCTTGCTTGTAGAGCTCAACTTCTGCGGGGTTGAACGATGCAATGAAATCGGCATGTTTGGCAACTTCGGTTTTTGCCATGTTGAAATAGATGCGCGCCGATTTATCGAAAAGTTCTGCGTTGCGTGTTGCGTCGAGAATAAGAAGATAACTCATTATTATGTTACCTGCCATTTCAACCAGACGACGAGCCATGAAATCGAGATATTCCTGATTCTTTTCTGATGTTACTTTTTCAACTGCAGCAACATAGGTTTCAGTCATTTTCTTGAGTTCCTCGGCCATCGGCTTGTAGGTTTCGGCAATTTCTTGCTCCTGATAGGTGTTTATCAGGTTCAGATATGTGCCGGTTGTGACGTGGCGGATAGCTGCTACAACTTGCAGCTGTGTTGTGCCTTCGTAGATTGAAGTGATGCGTACGTCGCGATAAATGCGCTCGCAAGCATAATCTTTCATGAATCCGGATCCACCATGGATCTGGATTGCATCGTAGGCGTTCTGATTAGCATATTCACTACCCATTCCTTTAACCATGGGAGTACAAGCATCGGCAAATTTGCTGTAATATTTAGCTTCTTTGCGTTCGTCGGGAGTCAGGCTACGTTCTTTAGCGATATCGTCGTAGATTTTGTACATATCTACAAAGCGAGAGCATTCATAGAGCAGCGAACGAGAAGCGTCGAGTTTGGCTTTCATAACCGATAGAATTTCGAATACAGCGGGGAATTCTATGATAGCTTTCCCAAACTGTTTACGATCGCGGGCGTATGACAAGGCTTCACGATAGGCTGCTTCTGAAATACCAACCGATTGGGCTGCGATACCAAGACGAGCACCGTTCATAAGTGCCATTACATACTTGATAAGTCCAAGTTTACGAGAACCACAAAGTTCTGCTTTGGCATTTTTATAAACAAGTTCACATGTGGGAGAACCCTTGATACCCATTTTATTCTCGATTCGACGAACGGTCACACCTCCGTCGCGTTTGTCGTAGATGAACATCGAGAGTCCTCGACCGTCTTTGGTGCCATCTTCGGAGCGGGCGAGAACGAGGTGAATATCGCTGTCGCCATTCGTGATAAAGCGTTTTACTCCGTTCAAACGCCATGTGCCGTCGGGTTGCTCTGTAGCTTTAAGCATTACCGACTGTAAGTCGGAACCTGCATCAGGCTCAGTCAGGTCCATAGACATAGTTTCGCCTTCACAAACACGAGTGATGAAGCGTTTTTTCTGATCTTCGTCGGCAAACTCATAGATTGTCTCAGCGCAGTCCTGAAGTCCCCAAAGATTTTCGAAACCTGCATCGGCACGGCTCACCATATCTGCTGACATGATATAGGGTGTGATAGGGAAATTCAAACCTCCAAAACGGCGGGGCATTGCCATACCCATCAAGCCTGCTTTTCGGCAAGCTTCAAGGTTGGTCGAAGTCGCATCGGCATATACAACGTGGCCGTCGACAACTTTAGGACCCTGATGGTCGACATCTTCTGCATTCGGAGCAATTACATTTCCTGTTACTTCTCCAACGATGTCGAGCACCTTATCGTATGAATCGAGAGCATCCTCGTAGTTTAAAGGTGCATAATCGAATTTTTCGGCGTCAGTGTAATTTCGCTCTTTCAAAGCTACAATCTTTTCCATCAAAGGATGGGTGAGATAGTGCTTAAGAAATGGGTTGTCAGTATAAAAATTAGCCATGGCTATAATTTGTTTTCAATTATTTAGAGTTCTTTTTGTAGTATTTAATCAACTTGGGCACAATGTCTTCGACATTTCCAGTGATTACATAGTCGGCTATAGTATTGATTGGAGCATTGGGGTCGTTGTTTATGGAGATAATTATCGAACTCTCCTGCATTCCGGCAATATGCTGAATCTGCCCCGAAATACCACAAGCGATATACAGTTTTGGACGAACGGTTATACCGGTCTGACCAATCTGGCGTTCATGTTCAGTGAAACCTGCATCGACTGCTGCACGTGATGCTCCGACTTCTCCACCAAGTGTATCGGCGAGTTCGAACAGCATATCGAAGCCTTCTTTACTTCCCATTCCGTAGCCGCCTGCAACTACGATTGGTGCGCCTTTTATGTTCACCTTCGACTTTTCGATGTGACGGTCTATTATTTCAACAGCAAAGTCTGTATCCGAAACATATTTATTCGGGTCGAGGTTGACAACTTGGCCTTGGTAGGCAGGATCCTTAATTTCTTTTTTCATTACACCCTCACGAACTGTAGCCATTTGTGGACGACATTCAGGGTTGACAATCGTTGCCACGATGTTACCACCAAAAGCAGGGCGAATCTGATAGAGAAGATCCTCGTATTCTTTACCGGTTTTGGGATCCTTATGCGAACCAATTTCCAGAGCAGTACAGTCGGCTGTCAGACCACTGTGCAGGCATGAAGACACGCGAGGACCGAGGTCGCGGCCTATGCATGTAGCACCCATCAGGCAAATCTGAGGTTTGATTTCGCGGAACAGGTTGATGAGTACGGCAGAGTGAGGATTAGAAGTGTAAGGGTAGAGGCGTTTGTCTTCAACTTTGTACACAACATCGACACCGTAAGGATAGAGTGTGTCTTCGATTCCGTCGAGTTTATCGCCGATAACCAATGCTTCAAGTTTCACACCAAGACGGTCGGCCAAAACACGTCCTTTTGTAAGGAGTTCAAGACTGACATCGGCTACTTTGCCGTCTTCATACTCGCAATATACTATAAGATTATTCTTGTCGTTCATAATTTTTAATTTTATAAATGTTAGTATACTGCCCGTTAACCAATAGTGTGATTAACAATGAGTTCTTTAATAAGCTGTTCAATCTCAGCGTCGTCGTTGGGAATTGTACGGCTTTCTTTGGCCGTGAATACAACGTTTTCTACCGCTTTAACTTTTGTTGGAGAGCCAGGCAGTCCAATTTGTTCAGGATCGGCATCGACATAAGCTGCACTCCATTCTTTGAGCTGAAGATAAGGACGTTTTTCGATAAGTTCCTGACGATCGGCCGGGAGAGTTGCTGCTTCGCTGGGCGATGCGGCATATTTGTATTTCTGAACAAGACGAGCGTTGCGTGGGCGACATTCTGCTGCAGAACCATTAACAGTCACTACACATGGCAAAGGTGCTTTAACTGTTTCCACACCAGATTCAAGACGTCGTTTCACTGTGATTGAGCCGTTGCCGCAATCGAGAATTTCTTCGGCATATGTAACCTGAGGCAATCCGAGCTTTTCGGCAATTTGAGGACCAACCTGTGCGGTATCACCGTCGATAGCCTGACGTCCACCAAGAATTATGTCGAAATTTCCGAATTTTTTTACTGCTTGGGCAAGAGAATAGGATGTTGCAAGAGTATCGGCACCTCCAAGAGCGCGGTCAGTTAAAACTATGCCAGTGTCAGCACCGCGGTACATTGCCTCACGAATAACTTCGGCTGCGCGTGGCAGACCCATTGTAAGGATTGTTACGGTTGAGCCGGGATTGGCATCTTTCAAGCGGAGAGCCTGTTCGAGCGCATTTAAATCTTCGGGATTAAAGATAGCAGGAAGTGCAGCACGGTTGATTGTTCCGTCGGCCTTCATTGCATCTTTGCCCACGTTGCGTGTGTCAGGTACCTGCTTTGCGAGTACTATGATGTTTAGACTCATGATGTGGTTGATATTAGATGATTAATGATTGATAATTCTTTTTATTCGTAACTGCTTCCATCGAAACAGTGTGTGCAAATTTTGCATTTAGGCAGTCCTATCGACTTAACAATAGTTTCAATAGAGTTGAAACGAAGTGATGTTAAACCGAGAGTTTTGCGTATTTCTTCGACCATGGCATTATACTGTTTGGAGCCTGTGGTTGCATACAGGGGCAGGTCTTTGTCAGGGTCGCCTTCGAGTTGTTTAATTACACGACGTGTAATCAGCTCCATTTCAGACTTTGAGGCAGTGAAGTTCAGAAATTTACAGGGGTAGATGAGCGGCGGACAGCTGATGCGCACATGTACTTCTTTGGCACCACAATCAAACAGATCCTTAACGTTGTCGCGCAACTGCGTGCCTCGTACGATAGAATCGTCGCAGAAAATAGCTTTTTTGTCTTTCAACAATGCATTGTTGGGAATCAGTTTCATTTTTGCAACGAGTTCACGTCGCTCCTGAGTGCTTGGAGTGAAGCTTCGGGGCCAGGTAGGGGTATATTTGACAATACCACGTTTATAGGGAACTCCCTTACCTTGTGCATAACCAAGTGCCATGCCTATACCGGAATCGGGAATCGCGCTTACGAAATCGACATCGGCATCATCGCTTTTTCCCATTTCAAGTCCGGAATCATAACGCATCAGATCAACATTTCTGCCTTCATATTCACATACCGGATAACCGTAATATGTCCAGAGGAAAGCACAAATCTGCATTGGCTCCTGAGGCTTTTTCATCTGCTGAATACCATCTGCGGTTATTTCCACAATTTCAGCGGGTCCAACGTTATAACAGACTTCATAGCCAAGATTAGGGAAGGCACATGTTTCACTTGTAACAGCATGTGCACCATCTTTTTTCCCAATGATGATTGGTGTACGACCCAACTTGTCACGTGCAGCAATGATGCTTTTGTCGGTGAGCAAAAGCATAGAGCAGGAGCCTTTTACACGACGATAAACATTTTCAATGCCACTGACATAGTCTTTACCGTCGCTAATCAGTGCGGCAATCATTTCGGTGGGGTTGATAATGTCATAAGAGTGTTCACAAAAGTGATGTCCTTTATCAAGGAGTTCCTTCTCAAGTTCGGCTATGTTATTGATTCTCCCAACTGTTACGATTGCGAACTTTCCAAGATGACAATTGACAATGATTGGTTGTGCATCAGTATCTGAAATGACTCCTACACCAACTTTGCCTGAAAAGTCTTTTAAGTCGCCTTCGAATTTAGAACGGAAGTAGGCGTTTTCAATGTTATGTATGGAACGGGTAAACACGCCGTTGTTGCATGTTGCAATTCCGGCGCGTTTGGTTCCCATGTGCGAGTTGTAGTCAACTCCATAAAAGAGTTCGTTTATACATTCGGTGTGTTTTGCAACACCAAAAAAACCTCCCATAGTGAATGTTTAGAAATATAAGTGAATCAAGTTGTTTATTTTGTTTTTTCTTCAATCCATTTCCTGGCATTGACAAATGCATCTATCCAGGGAGTAATATCATCGTTGGCATGTGTATCAGGGTAGTATCCGCACTGCCAGGGGAAGATAGCTCGTTCAAGGTGAGGCATCATGGCCAGATGACGGCCATCGTCGGACACCAGACCGGCAACGGCGGCGCGCGAACCGTTTGGATTACCCGGATAGGAGGCGTATGAATATTTAGCAACTACGTTGTATGATTCCATTGGTTCGGGAAGATTGAAACGACCTTCACCATGGGCAACCCATATGCCGAGTTTGCTGCCTGACATTGAGCCGAGCATAACAGAGTTGTTCTGAGGAATTGTCAAGCCGAGGAATTGAGATTCGAATTTGTGAGAAATATTGTGTTCCATTGTCGCTTTACGCGCATGACTTGGACAAATCAGATTTAATTCCATCATTAGCTGACAACCGTTGCATATACCAAGCGACAATGTGTCGGGGCGACTGTAGAAACGTTCAAGCGTTTTGCGGGCATTTTCGTTATATCTGAAACCGCTCGCCCAACCTTTGGCTGATCCAAGAACATCGGAATTGGAGAATCCACCGCAGAATACAATCATGTTAATGTCGTCAAGCGTTTCGCGGCCAGTCATAAGGTCAGTCATATGAACGTCTTTGACGTCGAAACCGGCAAGGTGGAGAGAAAATGCCATTTCGCGATCTCCGTTAACACCTTTTTCACGGATAATGGCCGCTTTAATGCCTGATTTAGATTTACGGCTAATATCAAGACCACGCGAAGCGAGTTTTCCATTGAATCCGGCAGGGAAACGATAGCGGATAGGCTGTTTTTTATAGTTGGCAAATCGGAGTGACGCACATTTTTCACCACTCTGAAGCGCATCCATAAGGTATGACGAACGGAACCAGACATCGCGGTAATAATCAATGCCAAAGAGTCGGGTTGTGCCTTCGTGTGTGAGTTCTATTACACGTTCTTCGCAGGGGGTACCGATTGCACAATAGCGCACGCCGGCATCGGCAAGTGTTTTTTCTACAACTTCGGTGTTCTTGCTTTCAACTTGAATTACCAAAGCCGGGTTTTCAGCAAACAGAATCTTTATGAGATCTGTTTCACTGAGAGCTTTGAATCCATCAGTGTCTATGCGCAGACCTCGTGAGGTGTTTGCAAAATTCATTTCAAGAAGGGTGGTAATCAATCCTCCGGCCGAAATATCATGTGCTGCAAGAAGCTTTTTCTTGTCAACCAGTTGCTGAACTGCATTGAAAGTTTTTGCAAAATAGTCGGCAGAAGCAACCGTTGGAGCTTCAGAACCAAGTTTGTTCAAAGTTTGAGCAAGAGCTGAACCGCCGAGTTTCATCGAGTCGGCAGCGAAGTCTATATAATATAATGTAGATTTCTTATTGCGGGGAACGGGAGAAACGGTTTTACGTACATTTCCGGTTTCTCGGGCTGCTGAAATAATAACAGTTCCCGGGGCGTACACTTTATCTTCACCATATTTCTGGGTCATTGACAAAGAGTCTTTGCCTGTGGGAATATTAATTCCGAGTGCGCATGCGAAATCGCTACAAGCCTCAACAGCGCGATAGAGAGCTGCATCTTCGCCCGCATTTTTGCATGGCCACATCCAGTTCGCACTAAGAGAAACTGCTTTCAGTCCGTTTGTTAGAGGAGCACCCACGATGTTTGTCAGCGATTCGGCAACAGCCATTACTGATCCTTTGGCAGAATCGACAAGAGCAACCTGTGGTGCGTGTCCGATTGAAGTCGCTATCCCATGACGGCCGGTGTAATCAAGCGAAACAACTCCGCAGTCGCTCAACGGGAGCTGAATCTCACCTTGACATTGCTGGCGGGCGATTTTACCGGTTACCGAACGGTCTACTTTATTAGTAAGCCAGTCTTTGCATGCAACTGCCTCAAGTGAAAGAACGTCGGCCAGATATGTGTCAATTTCGGCTTCTGAGTATTTTGGATCGGTATATGTAGTTTCTACCGTTGAGTCTGTCAGGACTGTCTTGGGTGAATTACCAAACATATCTGCCATGGCGAGGTCGATAGGCTTGACTCCATCTGCTTGCTCGAATACAAACCTGTCGTCGCCAGTGGTTTCTCCAACTACGTAGAAGGGGGCACGTTCGCGTTTAGCAATGCGTTCAACATATTCGATATCTTTGTCGGAAATAATCATACCCATGCGTTCCTGACTTTCATTTCCAACAATTTCTTTTGCAGAAAGAGTCTTGTCGCCTACAGGCAGAGCCGACATGTCAATTTTACCGCCGGTGGCTTCAACAAGCTCAGATAGAGCGTTAAGATGTCCGCCAGCTCCGTGATCGTGGATTGAAATAATGGGGTTGTTTTCGCTTTCGGCAAGAGCACGGATCACATTGCTTACGCGTTTTTGCATCTCCGGATTGGCACGTTGAACTGCATTCAGTTCGATTGCCCCGGCATATTGTCCGGTTTCAACGGACGATACTGCACCACCGCCCATACCGATACGATAGTTGTCGCCACCCATTACGACAACTTTTTCGCCTGGCTCGGGAGTTCCTTTTATAGCATCTTTTTTTGCTGCGAAACCTACGCCACCGGCAAGCATTATAACTTTGTCGTAAGCATATTTCTTGTTGTTTTCTTCATGTTCGAACGTCAACAGAGAACCACAGATAAGAGGCTGTCCGAATTTATTTCCGAAGTCTGAAGCACCATTCGAAGCCTTAATAAGTATGTCGGCCGGAGTCTGATAGAGCCAGGTACGAGGATCCATCATTGCCTCCCAGCGATGTTCCGGACTCATCCGTGGGTATGAGGTCATGTAGACAGCCGTACCGGCTATTGGCAGTGATGCTTTACCTCCGCCAAGACGGTCGCGAATTTCGCCTCCGGTACCTGTGGCTGCACCGTTAAAGGGTTCTACAGTTGTTGGGAAATTATGTGTTTCGGCTTTTAGAGAGATAACCGTGTCGATTGGCTTGATTTCAAAGAAATCAGGACGATCAGGATTTACAGGATAGAATTGGTCAACCTTCGGCCCTTCAACAAAAGCAACATTGTCCTTGTAGGCTGAAACAAGCCCGTTGGGGTTAACCTGTGAAGTTTTCTTTATGAGTTTAAAAAGAGAAAGCGGTTTCTCCTGGCCATCAATAATGAACGAGCCGTTGAAAATTTTGTGGCGGCAGTGTTCAGAATTAACCTGCGAGAAACCGAATACCTCACTGTCGGTCAGCGGCCGGCCAAGGCGTTTTGCTAAATCGCGAAGATATTGCTCCTCTTCAGTACTGAGAGCCAAACCTTCACTCTTATTGTATTCAGAAATATCGTCAATATATACAATTGGATCCGGTTGCTTGTTGATGTTAAAAATTCGGCTGTTTAATCCGTCATAGACACGCTGAAGCATTTTGTCGTACTTTACTGGCTGGCTTCCTGACGGCACACGAGTGAATTCTTCGATACGATTTATTCCGGAGAGTCCCATATTTTGGGTGATTTCCACAGCGTTGGTGCTCCATGGAGTGATCATTTCACGACGGGGACCTACGAATTTGCCTTTAAGGGATGTGCTTGAGAGAGGGGTTGCACCAGAGAATAGCCAAGTGAGTTTCTCGACATCTTCCGGAGTGAGTTTTTTTTCGGTTTCAACAGCAATTACGCCATTGGCGCCTTTTTTAAAGAAAACTATCATAAAAAAGTTTCTACGTTGTGATTAACGGTTGGTTTGTTGGGTACAAATATACGCAGAAGTCGTGAAAAAAGCGGCATAAAAATAGGAAAAATAACAAGTAAAGCGACAAAAGGAACAATAATATATGTATTCGTTCAAACGTGACAACGCCCACGCTGAATTTTTAGCGTAGGCGTTGACTGGAATAAACTTGAATAATATTTGTATCAGTCGCCTGATGTACGTGCTATTTGATCTCGGGCAAGAGCAAGCTGGCGCTCGTATAACATTCGTTGATTAGCAAGCTTATTTTTTTGAGTCATACAATAAGCAAGTTTCCATGCTTCTTCGACCGACTGTCTGTCGGCCTGCGATAAAGCTGTCGTATGTGTTTTGGAACCTATATAATTCAATTTTAGATTTCTGTCAGAATTTTGGGCTAAATATTGTCCTATGGTATCACATTCGTTATCGATAAATGTGATAGTTTCAGATGTGCCTGAGCGATAGTTGCGTTCGCCGTCATATGATACATCTGCTGATTTAACCGACGATCCATCGGGTGCGGTAAGGCTTATAGCAGTGTGTTTAACTTTGGGTCCGGATAGGGATGAAATGATTGTGAATTCACCAGACGGGCTAACTCGTCCCTGAATACCAGTTTTTTCGAAGATGTCGTTATTTTTCTGTTTTGAAAGAATGTAATAGTCATAGTCGGACCCCAGCTCTGGATTGTGTACCAATGTAAAGTAGGAAAGCAGAGAGTCGGTTTTATATGAATAAAGCGCCTGAAGGGAGTCAGTTTGTTCAAGCTGGCGTATTGAGATTCCTTCAATAGCCATTGGACGCATATGCATTGCCTGACGTTGTATTGCAATTTCTTGCGGATATTTAGCTTTAAGAGTGTCCAGCAACTGTAGTGCGTAGTTGTAGTCGGCTGTGGCGATAGCCGTATCGGCTTGTTGCAAGATATGCATTGCGGCCTCGGTTTGAGATTTTCCTGAACAACCGAAAAAGATGGTCGCTGCGCAGAAAGTTGCTGCTGAAATGGCGAGAATTCTTGTCATAATTGTATGAGTCATATTGTTAACTCTGCAAAGTTACTAATTATACGCCATTTTAAAAATGTTGGAGTTTTCTTTTGTGAGATTCTGACCTTATAAATCTGTATGTGCTTAGTAGAAGAAATAAAATTTCATCTGGACTACAATAAAATATTCAAAAGAGTAGGGAGTTGGTTGATTTTTTATTAATTTTGCATGGTTTTCACGATAGAAAGCCCAAAAAGCGGGAACATGTGGTTCCGACCTGAAAAAATACTTATTTGTTACAATATCTATCGTATGCGCGAAACAAAAAAAGCTGTTCTGATACTTGAGGACGGCACGCGATTTGAGGGCAAATCGTTCGGCTATGAAACGTCGACGGCCGGTGAAGTTGTTTTTAACACGGCAATGACCGGCTATCCGGAGAGTTTGACTGACCCTTCTTATGAGGGGCAGATATTAGTCACCACATATCCGATTTTGGGTAATTATGGGGTTCCACCGAGTAGGGAAAAAGACAGTGTCAGCGAATATTACGAGAGCGATAAGATACATTGTAAAGCTATTGTAGCACAAGATTATTCGTGGGATCACAGTCACTGGCAGGCAGATAGAAGTCTATCGGATTGGCTCAAGGCAGAAAAGATACCAGGTGTTTACGGTATTGATACACGAGCATTGACCAAGCATCTGCGTGATTGCGGCTCAATGTTAGGCAAAATAATTGTTGAAGGATGCGGTGATGTGGATTTTTACGATCCCAACAAAGAGAATTTGGTTGCTAAAGTAAGTTGTAGAAGCGTAGAGGAACACGGACAAGGCGATAAAACAGTTGTTTTGGTCGATTGTGGTGTTAAACATAATATAATACGATGCCTGACGCGAAGAGGTGTTAAGGTTGTACGTGTCCCCTGGAATTACGATTTTACTACAATTCCATATGATGGCCTTTTTATCTCGAACGGTCCAGGAAACCCTGATATGGTCGATGAAACAGTTGTCAATATCAAAAAGGCGATGGAATTTAGGAAACCTATTTGTGGAATATGTATGGGTAATCAGTTGTTGGCAAAAGCTGCCGGAGCTAAGACTTACAAACTGGCCTATGGGCACAGAAGTCACAATCAGCCGGTGAAGCGCGTGAATACCAATAATTGCTACATAACATCGCAAAATCATGGTTTCGCTGTTGACAACAATACACTGCCTGCCGAATGGGAACCGTTGTTTATTAATATGAATGATGGTACGAATGAAGGTATACGCCACAAGACATTGCCATATTTTTCGGCACAGTTTCACCCGGAAGCTTCGTCAGGACCGAAAGATACAGAATTTTTATTTGATGAATTTGTGAACATGCTGTAGGCTTTAGCCGTCAGTATGTTCTTTTTTAATATATGAAAAATAACTGAAGACTTATGTCGACACAAAAAAAAATAAAGAAAGTACTTCTGCTTGGTAGTGGTGCTCTGAAAATCGGTGAAGCCGGTGAGTTTGATTACTCTGGTTCACAGGCGTTGAAAGCCATGAAAGAGGAAGGAATCGAAACAGTGCTTATCAATCCAAATATAGCCACCGTGCAGACATCGCATGGAGTTGCTGACACAATCTATTTTTTACCTGTAACACCTTATTTTGTTGAAAAAATTATCGCCAAAGAGCGCCCAGACGGTATTTTACTCGCATTTGGCGGACAGACAGCACTCAATTGCGGTGTGGAACTTTATGAAAATGGTGTACTGGAGCGTTATGGTGTTGAAGTACTTGGCACCCCTGTTCAAGCAATAATGGACACCGAAGACAGGGAGCTTTTTGTGAAAAAGCTTGATGAAATAAATGTAAAAACAATCAAAAGCGAGGCTGTTACATCGATAGCTGAAGCAGAGGCCGCTGCTGAACAGCTTGGCTATCCGGTCATTGTCCGGGCAGCTTATGCACTTGGTGGTCTTGGAAGTGGATTCTGTGATAATCGCGATGAATTAAAGTCGTTGGTAGAGAAGGCATTGTCATTTTCTCCTCAAGTATTGGTTGAAAAAAGTTTGAAGGGTTGGAAAGAGGTTGAGTATGAAGTTGTCCGCGATAGATTCGACAATTGTATAACCGTTTGTAATATGGAGAATCTCGACCCACTCGGGATTCATACAGGAGAATCGATTGTTGTGGCTCCTTCGCAGACTCTCACCAATGAGGATTACCATTATCTTCGCAAACTTGCGATAAAGATTATCCGTCATATTGGAATTGTGGGTGAATGTAATGTGCAATATGCTTTCGATCCGCAGTCTATGGACTATCGTGTTATTGAAGTGAATGCACGCCTTAGTCGATCTTCCGCATTGGCATCAAAAGCTACGGGCTATCCACTTGCATTTGTTGCCGCGAAACTTGGTCTTGGATATGGTCTGTTCGATTTAAAAAATTCAGTAACAAAAGTAACTTCTGCTTTTTTCGAACCTGCGCTCGACTACGTTGTTGTTAAAATTCCCCGTTGGGATCTCGGAAAGTTCCATGGCGTGAAGCGTGAAATAGGCTCATCCATGAAATCTGTAGGTGAGGTTATGGCAATCGGACGTACTTTCGAAGAAGCCATACAAAAAGGGTTACGAATGATCGGGCAGGGGATGCACGGTTTTGTGGAGAATAAAGAGTTGAAGGTTAACGATATTGATCGCGCTCTTAAAGAACCTACAGATAAACGCATTTTTGTAGTTTCCAAGGCGATGAGAGCCGGTTATTCTATAGAAAAAATTCATGAGCTGACCAAAATTGACCGTTGGTTCTTGTATAAACTCCAGAATATTGTGAAAACTGCCGATGAACTTGAAACATATAGTTCAACTGCAGATGTTCCTGTTGAATTGTTGAAGCTGGCTAAAGAGCAGGGATTTAGTGATTTCCAAATAGCAAGAGCATTGCTAAAGGAGAATATAACCAATCCTGCGGAAGCCTCGGATATGGTTCGACTCTGGCGAAAGGGGTTAGGGGTTATTCCAGTGGTTAAACAGATCGATACTCTTGGAGCAGAATATCCTGCAAAAACAAATTATCTCTACCTTACATACAACGGCAATACGGATGACGTTACGTATCTGCACGATCATAAATCAGTAGTTGTGCTTGGCTCAGGAGCTTATCGAATTGGCAGTTCTGTCGAGTTTGACTGGTGCTCGGTGAATGCATTAATGGCAGTGAAAAAACAAGGCTGGCGTTCGGTTATGATCAATTACAATCCCGAAACAGTGTCGACCGATTACGATATGTGCGATCGTTTGTATTTCGATGAATTAACATACGAACGAGTAATGGACATTCTTGAGCTTGAGAATCCTCACGGTGTAATTCTCTCGGTTGGAGGTCAGATACCGAATAACCTTGCGACAAGACTGGATGAAGCCGGAGTGCCAATTTTAGGAACAACTGCTGCATCGATCGATAATGCAGAAGACCGTCATAAGTTTTCAGCAATGCTCGATCGCATAGGCGTTGATCAGCCTCGTTGGCGAGAACTGACATCGCAAGAAGATATCGATGCATTCATTGAGGAGGTCGGATTCCCGGTACTTGTGCGTCCGAGCTATGTCCTTTCTGGAGCGGCAATGAATGTTTGTTCAAATAATGAAGAACTGCACCGTTTCCTTGAACTGGCAGCTAATGTATCGAAGCAACATCCGGTAGTAGTCACAGAGTTTATTCAGTATGCTAAAGAAATAGAATTCGATGCGGTTGCTCAAAATGGAGAGATAAAGGTTTATGCCATATCCGAGCACATCGAATTTGCAGGGGTTCATTCCGGCGACGCAACGATCCAATTTCCCCCTCAAAAACTGTATGTAGAAACCATACGACGAATAAAAAAAGTAAGTCAGAAAATTGCTCGTGAACTGAAAATTTCGGGACCTTTCAACATACAGTTCCTGGCTAAAAATAATGATATAAAGGTGATCGAATGTAATTTGCGCGCATCGCGATCATTCCCATTCGTAAGCAAGGTTCTTAAGCTGAACTTTATTGATTTGGCAACACGAGTGATGCTTGGCCAAGATGTTGAAAAGCCGAGCAAGAATGCATTCGATTTAGATTATGTGGGAGTGAAAGCATCTCAATTCTCATTTTCGCGTTTGCAAGGGGCAGATCCTGTATTAGGTGTAGATATGGCATCGACCGGTGAGGTAGGGTGTATCGGCTCTGATACGGATGAAGCCGTGCTCAAAGCCATGCTTTCTGTAGGATTGAGAGTTCCGGCCAAAGATAAGGGTATTTTATTGTCGACAGGTACTCCAAAGCAAAAAGCAGACCTGCTTGATGCTGCGCACAAATTGCATTTAAGCGGATATAAGCTTTATGCAACACCTGGAACTCATGGATTTCTGACAGATAATGGAATTCCGGCAGTTAAAGTGTATTGGCCAAGTCAGCCGGATATGCAACCACAAGCACTGGATTTACTTCACAGCAAAGAGATAGATCTTGTTGTTAATGTGCCTAAAAATTTGTCGGAAACAGAGTTAACGAATGGACGAAAAATACGCCGCGCGTCGATTGACCTCAATGTGTCGTTGCTCACTAACGCACGTTTGGCCTCAGCATTTATTGATGCTTTCACAGAACTGAAAGTAGATGATATTGAGATTAGAGCGTGGAATGAGTACTAAAGTGTACGTTGCAGAAAACGAAATTAATTAGTAACTTTGTGCACTGCATGGGTTAAACACCGTGCAGTGCATTTTATATAACCACTAATGACTTAGTAATGAAGCCTAAACGCCATATTCTGTTATTTGCCACTGGCATTATGTCTATTTGGCTGCAAGTTAATGCGCAGACTGACGGTGTACATTCTGTGGATTTGTGTAGTCATATAACGGATAATGGACGTGTTGTCATTAGTATGCCAGAAAAGTTGCGCAATCGCGTAACTTGCGAGAAAGCTCCTGTTACACATGAACAAGAGCATCATAATGAAGAGAAAACTATTGTTTCTGGCCGTATGGGTGGATATAGAATTCAGGTTTTCTCCGATAATAACTCTCGTACAGCTAAGGGGGAAGCCCGTAATAGAGCGCACAATATAAGTTCACAGTTTCCCGGTTATCAGACATACGTAGTTTACAACTCGCCATTTTGGCGA
Organism: uncultured Muribaculum sp.; assembly: GCA_964421745.1. Lineage (GTDB taxonomy): Bacteria > Bacteroidota > Bacteroidia > Bacteroidales > Muribaculaceae > Muribaculum. Next base: position 77,200 of record CAYQYL010000001.1, read on the forward strand.
CTTCGCGTAGGAAATTTTAAGTCAGCAGATGAAGCAAACGCGGTTGCTGATGAACTCAAATCAGCGTTTCCACAGTATGCTAAAGAAATCAGAGTTGTGCGTGATCGAATAACAGTTGAAGCTGAATAATAGATAATTATGTTGAAATCGGCGGAAGAAATAATTACAGAGTTAGCAGATCATTATAAAGCAATAATAGAACTGATAGGCGAAAATCCCGAAAGAGAGGGACTTTTGAAAACTCCCATGCGAGCTGCGAAAGCTATGTATTATGCCACAAGCGGCTATAGAGAGAATCACAACGACATTATGCGGCAGGCTGTTTTTGAGCATTGCGGCTCCAAAATAGTGATTGTCAAAGATGTAGAGTTCTATTCTTTTTGTGAACATCATATTTTGCCATTCTTTGGGAAAGTTTCAATCGGTTACATACCTGACGGAGAGATTATAGGACTGTCAAAGCTTGCCCGTGTTGTAAATACTTTTGCTCGTCGTCTTCAAGTACAGGAACGGTTAACATCGGAAATATGCAAAGCAGTAGCTGAAGCCTTATCGGTCAAAGGAGTTATTGTTGTTTGCCGTGCTGAACATTTGTGTATGAAAATGCGAGGAGTTGAGAAGCAGGAGTCTTCTACGACGACTATTGAGTATAATGGCGTATTCGAAAAGGATGAGTCTTTGAGGCGTGAATTTTTCCAAATGCTGGAAACTTCATAAAAACAATCTTTATGCGAATGATAATAAAAAGGCTACATAGAGGAAATGTAGCCTTATTAAGTCTTTAAAATAATTCCCATAATCAACATTATGTAAAATACGATACGCATTTATGTGCGTCGTATTTCACTTTGCACAATATATCTGCTCTTAGGCTTCAATTATGGATTTGTAGCATGCGTGGTTAGTGGCTGTTGCATTAAATTTTGAGAGTTAGTAAATTTGCTTGGTAATCGGCAAAGTTATCTATATATGGAAGTAAAAACGATAGACACTATACCTCTTTCCTCTCCATTATCATGTAATATCGATGATATTGCAATATTTAATGATATGGCTGTATTGAGGAATATTGTTCTTCCTGCCAAAATTGAATTTATATTGTCTATTTTATGTGAGCAAGGTCGTTTAGCTATATCCTACGACAATAAGCATCATGAATTGTCAAAAAACACATTAATGGTTTTGCGACAAGGCCATGTGATCAATAGCTATGAACTTTCCTCTGATTTTAAGGGGCATGTAATCATGGTCAGCACAAAACATTTTGATGAAGCAGTTCCTGCCGTGTCGAAGTTTATGCCATTTATTGTTCATTTTATGAGTAATCCAGTGATTAAGCTTTCAGATCAGGAGCTAACAAATCAAATTGAACTACGCAATCTACTTGTTGCTAAACAATCTGGCAATCAACCTTATCGGGAAAATGTTGTACGATCGGTACTTGAGGCCTTATTTTTTGAAACACTCGGAGTTTACTCAATGCATTCGCTTAACAAACAAACACACAAAACAATAACACGTAAGGACTCTATTCTTTTCGATTTCGTGCAGCTGGTTGAGTCAAATTTCAGATCAGAGCGATCTGTTGCCTACTACGCACGACAATTGTGTATCTCTCCTAAACATTTGTCGACAATGATAAAAGAGTCCAGCGGTCGAACTGCAGGAGATTGGATAGACTCCTATGTAATAATGGAGGCTAAATCCTTATTGAAAACTACAGGGATGACAATCCAGGAGATTAGTCAAGCATTACATTTCCCTAATCAATCTTTTTTTGGTAAATACTTTAAGCATCTTACCGGTTTTTCGCCTCGTCGTTATCGAGCTTCTGTGGTCTAATTATTTTATAATCCGGTGGATCGTGTTTTAAATATGGGCAAGAAAATGTGTTATATAACATGTTTTCTCACCTTGTTAAATTGCTATTATGTCATTAATAGGTATGAATAATTGTAACCTATTGATTATTAATAAAATACTTTTGGTAATTTATTTTTTGCAATAACTTTATTGGAAAAATAGCGTTTTTTTACCGTAGTATACGGTCATATATTGAGTTTAGTGCATTATATGCTGCTAAATACGAATAAATGAAATTAAATTAAAATATATGTTAAATCCGAGATCGGCCTGAACTAAAATACGCATTGTTACGTTTGTATTACAAAACGAAAACATATCTGTTTCTGATAAAGTGCTTTTATTTTATGTTTCTCAATTGGCGGTAGCGCACGGTTTAATCATTTATTTTTCATCTGTAAATTATTAATCGTCAAATTCTTAAATTTCATATACATTTTGGAAACATAATTTTGAGATTTGAATTTTGAGAGTTTGCAGAATAAGTGCAATTTCTACCGGAGCAATTGGAGTTTAAAACAATAAATACAAGTTTTTAAAAGCAAAATAAGACAATTAACATTGATTTACATATTAGTTTAAATAGCTGAAAGTCATATTTATTATGTGCAGAGCCTCAAGCGAAAGATTAATATTTACTTGAGGCTCTGCGCTGTTTTGTTGTTAATCGCGATATATTGGAATATAAAACGTAGGATATTAGTGTTTTTGCCTTGTGTGCTTAAAGTATTACTTTATGTTGATCAAAAGTCAGGCTGAAACATTATATGTCGCCCGAGCATAATGGCATAAGGGAAGAATGGCATATCGGTAATGCGTAGGGTTATTTCTTAAAGCTTAGGCTCTGGTATTTAGGAATTTTGATCCGATGTTTCTTGGAAGTTTTGGAGTTGTATGGTGTACATTGTGGAATGTTCCGTCAATGTTTTAGTGTGTATGTGTTCAACCTTCTTTTCTTTCGTGTACTCCCTGATTAGCGATAGAGCTTTTTCTGTTATTTGTTGCTAAGTCTTGTTTGGGTTATTCTTGATATTCTGTGAGTAGGGTAAGTCTTGCTCGATGTAATCCGTCTGTTTTCATTGTCTATGATTTTGGAGGATACTTTTTACTCCAGATGATGCTTTGTTTGTATTTGGGTGTTTCCTTTGCTGTGATAGTTTGTAGCGTATTTACAAATGAGAATTGCAAATGCAAATATGATTTGTAAATTGTAAATTTGGAGTTTACAATTATATTCGTTACATTTGCACACTGGTAATTGCAAATACAAATTTATGGATATCACTTCTCGATTAAAAAAGTTTATGGAATACATGAATTTGCCCGTAACTAAACTGGCTGATTTGTGTCAGATTCCACGACCATCTATGACTCAATTACTTAAAGGGAGAAATAAAAAGGTTAGCGACGAGGTGATTTCAAAAATTCACACTGCATTTCCTCAACTTTCCGTTATGTGGTTGCTTTTTGGCGAGGGAGATATGCTGATCGATTCAAATATTAAAATCTCAGAGCCTCAAAATGGCTTGTCGGAGCTGGATTTTGAACTGCAAACCTCAGGATTTCAATCTGAAAACCCTTCAAATTCTAAATCTCAAATTGATTCTAAAACTAATGGAAATAGAATTGAAGTCTTGACCGGAAGTGAATCGGAGCCGAATGTAGGGTATAAACGAGGTGGCGCGCCCTACTCCCGGGCTGATTATATTGCCAACACACCAATTGCATACAGGGAAAATGTAAAAACAGAAAAACACGTAGTAAGTATTATGGTATTTTATTCCGACAAAAGTTTTGAAACATTTGTTCCTGAAAAGAAACAATAAACAGGCCTATATATAATCAGTTTGTGGACACATTGTTCGTATTAAAAATATGATGATGTGCCAACTTTTCATTCATTAGGAGTCTTAATCGGTTTTTTATGTGTATCTTTGTATGTGATTTGCTTCCAAGGGTCTTGTATAATATTCCAGGATTTATGGGGCTAATGATTTAGTATAATTATGCTCTCCTATTAAAATCATATAGTATTCGCTTATATTATAAATGAAAGTATTAAAATTTGGCGGAACTTCTGTCGGGACTGTCGATAGTCTGCGTAATGTCAAATCTATTGTCGAAGGTAATACAGGCAAACAAATTGTTGTTGTTTCGGCATTGGGTGGCATTACGGATCAACTAATTAATACAGCACGTCAGGCTGCGATCAATGCTCCGTATGAAGAAAACTTTTCAAAGATCGTTGAACGTCATCATTCGGTGATTGATGGAATCGTCCCTGAAGAACGTCGTGGCGATGTCCGTTATTCAATTGATCAGTTGCTTGAGGAACTGGGCAATATTTACCGCGGTGTTAGTCTTATTAAAGACTTAAGCGACCGAACGCTTGATATTATCGTCAGTTATGGCGAACGGATGTCGTCAGTGATTGTCGCTAATATAATAACTGGGGCTATACATCGCGATAGCCGAACATTTATTCGCACTGTAAAACAATGGGATAAACATGTTCTGGATAATGAGCTTACAAGCAAATTGGTTCATGATGTATTCGACACTTTAGAGGCTGAAATCGTTGTAATGCCAGGATTCATATCGACAGACAACGTGGGAAATATCACCAATCTTGGTCGAGGCGGTTCAGATTACACCGCAGCAATACTTGCTGCAGAACTAAATGCCGATGTTCTGGAAATATGGACCGATGTCGACGGATTTATGACAGCCGATCCACGTGTTATCAGTAATGCGCTTGTAATAGACCGACTGTCGTTTACAGAAGCAATGGAATTGTGTAATTTCGGAGCCAAAGTAATATACCCTCCTACTATTTATCCGGTTTTCCACAAGAACATCCCCATTGTTATAAAGAATACATTTAATCCGACAGCGCCCGGAACATGGATTTCCGACGAGCCCACCACAACTGAAGATAAACCCATACGAGGAATTTCGTCGATTAACGACACATGTCTGATAACTGTTAAGGGTTTGGGCATGGTTGGAGTGATAGGTATTAATTCGCGAATATTTAATGCTCTTGCAGACAATGGGATTAGTGTGTTCATGGTGAGTCAGGCCGCAAGTGAGAATAATACATCGTTTGCTGTCAGGAATGCAGATTCTAATCATGCTATTGAAGTGCTTAAAGAGGAGTTTGCTCCTGAGCTTTCTTCTGGAAGTCTTTCAGAAATCATAGCTCAGTCTGATCTGGCCACTGTCGCTATTGTTGGCGAAAGCATGAAACACTCTGTTGGCGTGGCCGGAAAGCTGTTTAATACACTTGGTCGCAATGGTATAAGTGTAATCGCTTGTGCGCAAGGAGCTTCTGAAACTAATATCTCGTTTGTTATAGAGTATGCTAATTTACGTAAAGCTCTAAACGTTATTCACGATAGTTTTTTCTTATCTGACACACAGATCTTAAACCTGTTTGTTGTCGGAACGGGAAATGTTGGCAGGAAACTGCTTGAACAGATTGAAGCGCAGCATTCTAATTTATTAAATAATAAATCGTTAGAATTGCGTCTGGTTGGAATTTCTAACTCGCGCACGTGTTATTTTAATATGGACGGCATACCAATCGACCATTGGAAAGAGTCGTTACAGTTGTCTAAAATAAAGGCTTCACAAGAAAATATTCTTAATGGTGTAATTGGTATGAATATATATAACTCTGTGTTTGTCGATTGTACAGCCAGCGACCAGATTGCAGAGTTGTATCAAGATCTGCTCAGCCATAACGTAAATGTAGTTGCAGCAAACAAGATCGCAGCGTCGGCTCCATACCACGAATATTTGTCGCTGAAGCACACGGCACGGAATAAAGGCGTTAAATTTTTATTTGAAACCAATGTTGGAGCCGGGCTTCCTATTATTAATACCATTAACAGCTTGATTAACTCCGGTGATAGAATTCTTCAGATCGAGGCTGTTTTGAGTGGAACCCTTAATTTTATATGTAACACAGTTTCTCCGCACATACCGTTATCTAAGGCTATAGAAATGGCTATGGCCGAAGGTTACAGCGAGCCCGATCCGCGCATCGATCTGAGCGGAACTGATGTCGTGCGTAAAATAGTTATTTTGGCTCGTGAAGCCGGATATGGTATCGACCAGTCGGAAGTTGTAAAAAAAGACTTTATCCCTCTTAGTTGTTTCTCCGGAAGTGTTGACGATTTCTTTAAATCGGTCAGAGCATTTGATTCAGAGTTCGATCTCATCCGTGAAGAGGCACATAACAAGAATTTAAAACTTCGTTATGTCGCTACAATGAATGAAGGGACAACTTCAGTGGGCTTGAAAGCAATAGGATCCGGCCATCCGTTCTATAATCTTGAAGGGAGTAATAATGTGATTCTCATTACTACAGAGCGCTATAATGAATTCCCTATGATTATTAAAGGGTACGGCGCAGGAGCGGCTGTTACGGCTGCTGGTGTTTTTTCCGACATAATCAGCATTGCCAACATTCGCTGACATGGACAGTAATAATATTGATTGACAATGAACTATTACAGCACCAACGACAAAACTGTTAAAGTCGGACTCCTCGAATCTGTAATGAAAGGTGTGCCTGATGATGGTGGTCTTTACATGCCTGAGCGAGTGCCCTACATTCCAAAAGCTTTTTTCAAGCATGTTGGTGAGATGTCAGTTCATGAAATTTCATTTGTTGTGGCCAGCACACTTTTCGGTGAAGACATTGAATCTGAGGCGCTGAAGACTATCGTCACAGATACATTTAATTTCGAAATACCCTTAATAGAGATAGAGCCGGGAATATTTGCCGTTGAGTTATTCCATGGACCCACACTCTCGTTTAAAGATATCGGAGCTAGGTTTATGGCTCGAATGCTCGAATACTTCTGTTCCGGAAAGAGTAATGATTCACCGCTTATAAATGTTCTTGTTGCTACATCCGGCGACACCGGATGTGCTGTAGCAAATGGTTTTCTCAATATTCCCGGTGTAAGAGTATTCGTGCTATATCCGTCGGGAAAAGTTGGTAAGATTCAGGAGGCTCAGTTTTCGACACTTGGTGCAAACATAACAGCAATTGAAGTTGATGGCACCTATCATGATTGTCAAGTCATGGTTATGGAGGCTTTGAAAGACCGTGTGTTAAATGAAGCAATGATTCTTACATCTGCCAATTCTATTAATGTTGCACGTTTTCTTTCTCAGATGTTCTACTACTATTACATCTACGCGCGACTAAATGCTATGGGCGTTCAAACGGAACGTCTGACAATTGCTGTACCAAGCGGTAATTTTGGTAACCTAAGTGCTGCTCTTTATGCAAAAAGAATGGGATTACACATCAATAAGTGTGTTACAGCAAGTTATAAAAAAGATATTTTTGATGATTATTTAAAACATATTTCATATAGCACGGAGAATTCCGCGGTCGATATTGGACAAATATCTAATTTCGCTCGAATATTGGATCTTTATAACAATGATAAAGAAGCGATTCTCGGCGATGTGGTGAGTCGATCATACGATGAAACGGCAATTTTGCAGACAATAGCAGACGTTTATAAAAATACGGGTTACATTCTTGATCCGCATGGAGCTGCTACATATAATGCACTTAAAGATGCTATTTCTGCAAATGAAACAGGTGTATTTCTGGCTGCAGCCCACCCTGCCAAATTCCAGGCAGTCGTAGAGAAAGCAATCGGGAGTGAAATAGAAATGCCCGAGAAACTTGCAGTATTTTTAAATCGGGAAAAGCAGAGTGTAAAAATGAGCCCTCAATATCCTGCATTGCGAAAATATCTGTTAAATGTAAAAGATATTTTAGTAGATAAATAATTGGCACGTATTTTGCTAATAAACTAATGCGGATCTATCAATAAAAATTAGCCAAACAATGAGTAATTCCGATAACGAATCGCCCAGAATCATATCTATTGGCCATATTGACCTTGGCCAAATAAAGAAACAGACTAAACCCAACACGGATGCTTTACCTATATTACCAACACAAAATCTTGTGCTGTTTCCGGGGGTGACTATCCCCATTTCGTTGGTGCGGGAATCTTCGTTGAAAATAGCGAAAGCTGCCGAAGAAACATCGACACCCGTAGGCATTGTGTGTCAGCGGACTCAAACTGATTCAATGCCAACACTCAATGATCTGTATCAGTATGGAGTCGTGGCTGAAATAATAAAAGTTATAGAACTGCCCGATAACAGCCATACTGCAATAGTTAGAGGATTTAATAAATTTCATATTAAGAGCCTTTCTGAGTCTTCCGTAGAAAATTCAGAATATCCTCTTGTTGCAACTGTTGAAATAGAAAAAGAGGCCAAGCCTCGAAAAAATGACAAGCAGTTCACTGCAATGTCAAAACGAGTAAAAGAAATAACCACTAAGTTACTCAAGCAAGTAGGTGAAGGTTCATCGGAAATGATAAACAACTTGGATAATTTCTCTGACCCGGTGATGCTTGTCAATTTCATCTGCACACAGTCGCCATTCCCATCTGAAACTAAAATAGAATTACTTGCAACAAACTCTGTAACCGATCGAACAGAAAGCCTTCTCGAACATCTAACAGAGCAGGAGCAAATGTTGGAAGTGACAGAGAAAATACAATCACATGCAAGAGCCAATTTTGAGCAACAACATCGTACGATGTTTCTGCAAAACCAAATGGAGGCAATTAGGCACGAACTCTATGGCGACGAAAGTTCCGATCAAGATGCCTTGCGTGAGCGTGCCGAAAAAACGAAATTTACAGACGCAGCTGCTAAAATTTTCAACAAAGAACTTGGTAAACTTGGCCGATTGAACCCCCAGAGTCCCGAGTATGCTGTGCAATATCAATATCTGGAAACACTTGTCGACCTGCCGTGGCAGTTATATTCGGAAATGAATACGGATTTTTCTAAAGCTCGAAAAATACTTGACTCATCGCATTTCGGACTCAAAAAGGTTAAAGAGCGTATTTTAGAACAGATTGCCGTTTTAATGAACAATCCTAAAGGTAAATCTCCGATTTTATGCCTTGTGGGCCCTCCTGGAGTAGGTAAAACATCAATCGGACAGGCCGTTGCCGAAGCATTATCGCTTAAATATGAGCGTGTTTCACTTGGTGGATTACACGACGAAGCCGAAATCCGCGGTCATCGCCGGACATATATAGGCTCTATGCCAGGGCGCATAATTGACGCAGTGAAAAGAGCTGGAACCTCTAATCCGGTTATATTGCTTGACGAGGTTGACAAAATTGGAGCTGATTTTAAAGGCGATCCATCGGCGGCTCTGCTTGAAGTTCTTGATCCGGAACAAAATTGTCGGTTTCACGATAATTACATTGATGTTGACTATGATTTGTCAAAAGTACTTTTTATAGCAACGGCTAATACATTGTCAACTCTCTCCCAGCCTTTGCTCGACCGCATGGAAGTTATCGAATTGTCGGGCTATCTACTCGAAGAAAAAATTGAAATAGCCTGGAATCATATAATTCCACGTTTGCGCAAAAACTATAATATTAAAGCGTCTGAGCTTGCCTTTTCGCGCGAAGTGATTGCTTTCATTATAGAAAACTATACCGGCGAGAGCGGGGTGCGACAATTAGAGAAAGCACTTTCGGCAATTTTCAGAAAAACAATCCTTGCCAAACTTCAAAATACCCCCTACTCTAAACGACTCACCATTGAACGTGCCCAAGAATTACTTGGTGTACCACGATACAATAAGGAGCGGTATGAAGGCAACAATTTTGCTGGAGTTGTAACCGGCTTGGCATGGACTGCTGTAGGTGGAGAAATTCTTTATGTGGAAACCTCTATAGCCAAGGGAAAAGGCGAAAAGCTCACTCTTACGGGTAATCTTGGCAATGTCATGAAGGAATCTGCAACAATTGCCTACCAATGGGTAAAGAGCCATTGTGAATCATTTAATCTGACTGCCGATGATTTCGAAAATGCACAGATTCATATACATGTCCCGGAAGGTGCTATTCCTAAAGATGGACCTTCTGCCGGCGTTACAATGGTGACATCCATTGTGTCTGCATTTACGCGCCGGAAAGTTCGCAGTCGGTTAGCCATGACTGGCGAGATTACACTACGAGGCAAGGTGATGCCAGTTGGTGGAATTAAAGAAAAAATTCTTGCTGCCAAACGAGCAGGTATCGAAGAAATAGTGTTGTCTGCCGAAAACAAAAAAGATATAATGGATATAGATTCGAACTATATTTCCGGACTTACCTTCCATTATGTGACAACCATAAAAAACGTAATCGATATCGCATTGCTCAACAATGAGTTTGGCGAATAGAATCGCAGATTCTACCTGCAAGTGCAAAATTAGGCAATAAATTTAAAGAACTCGGCG
>CAYQYL010000002.1:0-57841 GCA_964421745.1 uncultured Muribaculum sp.
TACTGTGTCGACAACGCCACTGTAGGTGAACACCTTCATCTCCTGCGGGGTGTTGAACGCCACCTTGATCTCCTCCTCCGATGCCCCGGCACGACGCATTGAGGTGTAGCGGTCGGTCTGTTTCATCGCCTTGTCGATGAGCGATTCCAGTTGCGACGATGGCAATTCCTCGCGGTTGGTTGTGTAAGGAGCGCCCTTGACACCCTTCTTTTCGCGGAAGAAACTTGGTTGCAATGTCTGTCCGAGATGCTCGACAACGGCTTCTTCGGCGTAGCGCTGCATACGCGAATCAATGGTGGTGTAAATCTTCAGGCCATCGGTGTATATGTCATAGTGTGATCCGTCGGCTTTAGGGTTCTTTTCAATCCAACCGTAGAGCGGATTGGTTTCCCATGCTATGGAGTCGTCGACAAACTTTTGCCGTTCCCAACCGCGATAGTCCGATTTTACAGGCCGTTTAGCGCGAAGAATGCGTCGAAGCTCCTCGCGAAAGTATGGTGCCAGACCCTCTTTGTGGTCAACCTTATGGAAATCCAGCTTCAACGGAAGCTGCGACAGAGAATCAAGCTCCTGTTTTGAGATGAAATCATGCTTATACATCTGCTCCAGCACCGTGTTACGGCGGTCGCGAGTACGTTCGGGTTTGCGTACTGGGTTGTAGTAGGACGGATTCTTCACCATTCCGACCAGCATCGCTGCCTCCTCGATAGTAAGATCTTTAGCATCTTTGCCGAAATAGACATGCGCGGCCGATTTTATGCCGACAGCATTGTAGAGGAAGTCGAACTGGTTGAGATACATCTTCAAAATCTCCTCCTTCGAGTAGAAGCGTTCGAGTTTGACCGCAATCATCCATTCAATGGGTTTCTGAAGGGCACGCTCCCATATTCCGTCGCTTTGAGGCGAATAGAGCTGTTTGGCAAGCTGCTGAGTGAGGGTTGAACCGCCGCCGGCATTCTTCTGCTGCATAATTAGCGTTTTCAACGCCACACGCCCCAGCGCGATAACGTCGATGCCGGAGTGATCTTCGAAACGGGCATCCTCGGTTGCGATGAGCGCGTCGATCATGTGTTGCGAAATGTCGTCGTAGTCGGCATAGACACGATTGCCCGTACCGCTGAAAAAGCGGCCGAGTTCCTGGCCATCGGCCGAATACACAACTGATGCAAATTTGTCCTTCGGATTCTTAAGTTCCTCAATGTCGGGCATATATCCGATAACGCCATTGTAGACAAGGAACAGGAACAAAAATGTAAAGCCAACAATGGATACCAACGATATCCACATGGCTGCTATTATCTTTTTTCTTAATTCAGGTTTCATTATTCAAAATAATCGGGGCATTGTTACCCATCAAAACACAAAGATAAGGAATTTTGGTAATTCTATATCTTTGTGTTTTATTAAATTTTGATAATTAAACTTCTCAATTCTGTGTTTTTCTGTTGTTTGTCTTCACCAGTCGGCTCACAACCCACCATAAAGCCAATGCAGTCACTGCTGTAGGAATCGTGGAAGCATAGATGCTGTAGGCGGCATACATCGGCACCATAAGTCCTACAGATATCACCCCGACCATCGCCGCCGACACCCATACTGAACCCGTCTTGCGCACAACGGCGAGCAAGAGGTAGCTCAACGCTATGTTTTTAATCAACACCAACAATCCAGCGGCCAACGACTGAGCAAACACAAGATTGGGCATTTCCCAGAGAGTCCACAACGCGCCGATAGCAATCGGGAGCATATACCGGCCATACGACATATACTTTGGCAGGAATCCGCGCCAGGCAATCTCAGAAAAAATCACTACAATCGACGAGATTGTTCCTGTAATAAATGAAATCAAAATATTGGCAGCTACGGCAGTCAGAAAACCGGCGGCCGAAGATGCGTTGTAGCTGAACAATCCGTAGACATCTACACTTCCGGAAAGCAGCTGTCCGAAAGCCGTGAAGCCTAAAACATTGCCGACAACAAAAACCGTAAATACCGGCACCAGCGTGAACCACACCGACGCACTCGCTACTATGGCAACGGCATTTTTCCAGTTGACAGACTTAAACGACAGGTATTCAGAGCATAATTGCTTCAGCCCCTCGCCTTCTGCCAACCACACAAGAAAGGCCGGCGCGAAAATTGCAACCACAATTATCAATGTGCGCCATAAACTGAAGGACGCCGTTTCGACCGACATTAGGCTTATCGCAGTAAGCGCCACAACAACAGTGCAGTAATAAACAAAGAAATTTTTCAGTTTCATTTCGGATGGATTTGGATTGTACTGCAAAATTACGCAAAATTTATTAGCGCCTTTAACTCTTCAAATTTTCTTAGCTCTATCTATCCACGCTCGTTTGATCTATTAGAAACACATAATTCTTGTATCCTATTCACGTTAATATTTCTATTTCAAACAGGTAAACCGCAATCCTCTATATGCTAACGTTGCCGCTGCATATCAGGGTGCGTCATAATAGATTTACTCTGATCGTAGTGGAATTTGAAAAAATATCCTAAAAAACGGGAAGATGCGGCGGAAGTGACAAAAATTTGTGTAAATTTGCAAATGGTAATCGTTATTATAAATCATTGTAAATCTTGCAATTATTGCAGTTAATTACGTTTACAATTTTACACTTTGTTTTGTCCGGCTACGTGTTGCCTTCGTAACCGGCTGATTGTTTTAAGTTTACATTGCAAACCGTCTTACATTAATTAATTGTCATGAAGAAATTATTGTGTCTTTTCACCGCCTTTCTGACGGCGATGACTGTGTTTTGTCAAATTGAATTAACCTCGCGCGCAGGCCACGGTGGTGGCTACGAATGGAAAATGATGAAATGCAGCGAAGTTCCGGCCGGTGGCGAACAGATTTCACTTCCAGGATTCCAAACCGGCCAGTGGCTCGACGCAATTGTGCCCGGCACTGTTTTAACATCGCTCGTTAACGACGGCATCTATCCCGACCCTCATTTCGGGGTTAACAACAAACTGAGCGAAAACAAAATTCCCGACATCTCTAAAGTAGGACGCGATTTCTACACCTACTGGTGGCGCACCGAATTCGACATACCTGAACAAATGAAGGGCAAGACAATATGGCTTGAACCTAAGGGTATAAACTACCGCGCCGAAATTTGGGTGAACGGCATGTTGGTGCAGACAATGAACGGTATGTTCAAAGACGATTGCATCGACATTACCGACCGTGTGAAACAGGATTCAAAAAATGCACTGGCCATAAAGGTTATGCCTGTCGACGTTCCGGGAACCGTGAAACCAAAAGACTGGGGCGCGAAAGGGGAGTATCACAATGGTGGTGACGGTAACATCGGAGCCAACACAACACAGTTGATGACTGTCGGCTGGGATTTCACATACGAAGACGGTGTGCGCGACCGTAACACAGGCATCTGGCGCCCCGTCGTGCTACGTGCCACAGGTCCAATGGCGCTCAGAAATCCGTTTGTGAAGAGCGATATCAACGCGCCGTTCAATGTTGCCAAGGCAACAGTCAGCGTGGAGGTTTACAACCCTAAACACCACAGTCAGCGCGCCTACAAGGTGAAAGGCCGCATCACACCCGGCGACATCACATTTGAAAAAGATATTACACTTGACCGCGGAACGCACAGCGAAGTGGTGTTCTCGCCCGATGAGTTTCCACAGTTAGTGATTAACAACCCGGCTCTCTGGTGGCCCAAAAACAAAGGGGAACAGAACCTGTACACACTTAAGTTTGAGTTGACAGACAAAGATGGCAATGTGGCCGACTCGCTGTCGACTGCATTCGGTATTCGCCACGTTGAAGCTGTGCGCGACACCCCCGACAAGAGCAAACTTTTTGTTATTAACGGTGTGCCGATGTTTATTCGCGGCACAAACTGGATTCCCGACGCAATGCTGCGCACCAACGATGAGCGCATGGAAGCCGAGTTGGCCTACACCGACCAGACCGGGGTGAACCTGCTCCGCCTATGGGGCGGCGGCATAGCAGAAACCGATAAGTTCTATGAGCTCTGTGACAAATACGGTATTCTTGTGTGGCAGGAATTCTGGCTCACCGGCGATACCCGTCACCCGCAGGACGAATCGGTTTATCTGGCAAACCTCGAATCGACAATCAAACGCATTCGTAACCACCCCAGCATTATCTTCTATGTTTCCAGCAACGAGAGCACGGAAGTGTCGGGCGCCAGAGAGCTAATGACACGCCTCGACGGAACACGCCCCTACCAGATGCAGAGCGAATGCGACGGTGTGCACGACGGGTCGCCCTACAAACAGGTTAACCCAATGCAGCACTACACCAACACGGCATCGGATCGCGGTTCGCGTGTCGACGGTTTCAACCCCGAATATGGTGCGCCGACTCTACCTTTAGTTGAAAGTCTTCGCCGGATGATGCCCGAAGAAGATCTGTGGCCAATCAACACAGCTACTTGGAACTACCTCGACGGCAACGGGTTCCACCTGATGACAAAGCTCTATAATGATATGACTCTACAATATGGCGACTGCGACAACATAGAGCAATATGCCCGCCAGGGACAACTCGTAGGCGCAATGAACTCGAAAAGCATCTGGGAAGTCTGGAACCGCAATAAGCTCAACTATGGCGACCGGTTCTGTTCGGGACTCCTTTTCTGGTACCACAACAATCCCAACCCACAGGTATGTGCCCGCCAGTGGGACTATTATCTTGAACCTACGGCGTCGCTCTACCACACAGCCAACGCTCTTGAACCGTTGCACATACAGTATGATTACCTGACCAACACAGTCAGTGTTGTCAACGACCTCCTCAATCCGGCAGAGAATCTGACCGCTACAGCCACCCTGTATGATCTCAACAGCAAGGTTGTGGGTCGACAGTCTACAAAAACCGATGTTCCGGCCGACGGAGTCGCAGAAGACATTATCACCGTCAACATACCTGACAACATCACCCCCGTTCATTTCATAGCTCTCTCGCTCACCGACAGCAAAGGAAAGGAACTGAGCAAGAATTTCTACTGGCGCTCAAACAGCAAATTCGAGGGTCCGTGGACTTTGACCGGTCCCACAACAGCCGGTTTCCAGGCTCTGCGCGATATGGCACCGGCAAAAGTGAAGTCGTCGCTCAAGAAGAACGGCAACGGAGAATTCACAGTTACACTCTCCAATCCGGGCAAACAAATTGCATTCTTCCTCCAGCTTCAGTTGCGCGACAAAGCCGGCAACCCCATTAACCGCACACACTACAACGACAACTTTTTCACCCTCCTGCCAGGCGAAAAACGCAGCATCACAATCAAAGCACCTGACGGCACCGATGCCGACAGCATTCGCCTCGAAGGCTGGAACGTGAAAGCTACGACACTCTGACAAAATCTTCACATTGTAATAATATGGCACTGATAATTCCACCGAAATACAAACTGAAGCTACTACCGGAAACAACCGAGATAGCAATCAAACAGATAAAGGAGGCTTTCCAAACCGAATTGGCTTCGGCGCTGAACCTGCGTCGCGTAACAGCACCGCTGTTCGTGCTGTCGGGCACGGGGTTGAACGACGACCTGAACGGTGTGGAGCATGCCGTTGCGTTCGACATCGATGCAATGGGCGGCGCAAGAGCCGAAGTTGTGCACTCGCTTGCTAAATGGAAACGCGCCAAATTAGCAGCCTACGACATTGCTCCCGGCTATGGGCTATACACCGACATGAATGCCATACGCACCTTCGAGGATCTGGACAATATGCACTCGCTCTATGTCGACCAGTGGGACTGGGAAAAGACTATAACCAAACAACAGCGCAACATCGATTTTCTGAAACAGACGGTTCGCGACATCTATGCAGCTATCCGGAAAGTGGAGGCGCAAATCTATCACTCGTTTCCACATATCACGCCTGTATTGCCGGAAGAAATCACATTCATACATTCGCAGGAGCTTCTCGACCAGTATCCCGACCTTACGCCGGCCGAACGCGAACGCGAAGCAGCGCGCCGTTACGGAGCAATCTTTGTTATCGGCATCGGTGCCAATCTGTCGGACGGCAAACCCCACGACCGCCGTGCACCTGACTATGATGACTGGAGCTCGCCCAACGACGAAGGTTTCACCGGGCTAAACGGCGACCTGATTGTTTGGGATACAGTGCTCGACGCTCCAATGGAATTGTCGTCGATGGGTCTTCGTGTCGACCCCGAAGCAATGAACCGCCAGCTACAACTGTGCGGATGCGAAGACCGCCGTGAACTGAATTTTCACCGTATGTTGCTTAACGGAGAGCTGCCGCTGTCGATTGGAGGCGGTATTGGCCAAAGCCGCCTGTGTATGTTTCTTTTACAGAAGGCACACATCGGCGAAGTTCAGGCCTCGATATGGCCCGACAAACAAATCAGCGAGTGTGCCGCAGCGGGTATCACCCTGCTTTAACATTAACGTCACAAACAATAAACAAACCTTTTCAGCGTGTTGCCGACAGCATCGCCCTGAAAAGGTTTAATTTTATCCCAATAATTTAGTAGAATTTATCATTCTGCCATTCAAAGAGTTAAAACAGAGTTAAATACCTGAATGCTGTTAAACGGACGGTTGTTATTCCTATCAAAGAAGCAAAACAAACAGGAAATAACAATTAAAAACATTAGATCATGAAAAAGAAAATTTTAGGATTAGCCCTAATGGCAATGTCACTGGTAGCATTCAACGGAATGGCTCAAAGCAACTCATCGGACAACAATTCTGTTAAGCAGGAGAACGTCAGAGGCAAGAAAGCCGACAAACAGGCTCGACCCGGTAAAGCAGTCAATCCGTTTGAAGGCCTGAACCTCAGCGATGCCCAGAAATCGCAGCTTCAGCAGCTCGACGCTAAACATAAAGCACAGCGCATGCAACAGATGCAGGCTCGCAAAGAGAACAAACAGCGTAACGACTCCGCTAAGATTGCCGACCGTCGTGCAGCCAAGAAATCATACCTGGAAGAGGTGAAAGCAATCATCGGCCCCGACCAGTATGTAGTGTTCCTTGAAAACATGTATATCAACGGTGGCGTGAACGCCCATAGCAAAGCAATAAAACAAGGTAAGGAAAAAGGCAAACCTGGAATGGCAGCCAACCGCCGGTCGAAAGACAACAGCGGTAAAGACCGCCGTCAGGGAATGAATGGCAGCAAAGCACGTGAAAGCCGCTCATAATTTAGAACAAATCAAGTCTTTTCATAATAAATACTTCGGGTGTGGCATTAAAAAAGATGCCGCACCCGTTTTTTTATCGGCTTACCAACTGAACTTTTCTGGTCGCCGTTGCGTTTAAAAAGAAATTACTTACGCTACTAAATAAAACTATTTATTATGAAAGATTTAAAAGGAACTAAAACTGAGGAATGTCTGAAGAAAGCGTTTGCAGGCGAATCACAAGCTTGTGTTAAATATTCATTCTACGCAAAAAAGGCACAGAAGGACGGTTATCAGCAGATTGGCGCTATCTTCGACGAAACCTCGAAGAACGAACATACACATGCCAAACTGTGGTTTAAACTTCTTCACGGAGGCGACGTGCCTGCAACACCTGAAAATCTTGTAGACGCAGCTGCCGGCGAAGAATATGAATATGAAGATATGTACAAAGAGTTTGCTGCAATTGCCAGAGAAGAAGGATTCAACGACATTGCACGCACATTTGAAATGGTAGGCGAAATTGAACGCACACACATGGAACGCTACCGCAAACTGCTCAAGAACATCGAAGAAGGTATCGTGTTCTCACGCGACGGCGACCGTTTGTGGATGTGTCGTGAATGCGGACATATCCATGTTGGCAAATCAGCACCTCAGGTATGCCCGGTTTGCAAACATCCCCAGGCATTCTTCGAGCTTCGCCCCGACAACTATTAATAACTGTCAATCGAAAAAACAACTCCGCCGCACCGGGAAAACACCCCGATGCGGCGGTTCTTTGTATTAGTGCACCATGTCCTGGTACTACTGTTAAATCGAGAAAATGTTACTTCCAATCTACAATGTGGCACCTCTACGAGGCGCATTCACCCTCCACTGGTTAACAGGGGCTGCGCACAACTACGTAGCGCTTACCCCTGCCTACTATTCTGACGGCAGCTGCGCAGCCTCCGCCTTGCGCACACATTTTAACCTGTCGTCTTGCGTTTAACTCTTCAAATCTTCTTAGTATTATCACTACATGCCCGTCTAATCCGACAGAAACAGTTAGCCTCCAATCTACCCACCGTTAAAACCATACAAATCTGAGTATTAGATCAATTTACCTTATGCTAATAAGCAAAGTTTTGATATTTTCCAAGGTAATAATTTGTTGTTTTGCGACATTTTCCAAGGAAAAAAATTCGCGATTTTTGACATTTTCCAAGGTAATAATTCAAACAAGCGGCAAGATAAAGGAATCGACACGAGTGAGATTAAAGAGCAAGCGTGCGAAGGATGTCGAGCGACTGCAAGCGCGACATTGGCGCATAGTGAAGAGAATAATACTGGAGTGTCAGATCGAGAGCACGTGCGCGTTGCTGTCGTGTGAAAGCGAATAGATGACTGTTGGTTAGTGTGATACGTTGTAGTGCCTGAACAGCGGCAGCTTCGTCAGGTTCGAGCCAGTGGCGGTGGGCTGTCGGGGGTGTATCCAGGAATCGACCTCCGGCCATGTCGAAAATACGGCCGGGGCGATATGATGCAGTGTCGGGCGATATGCCAAGAAAATGTCCCATACCGGTTAGCAATGCGAGATGAAAATTTGCCACACTGTCGGGAGTAGCGTCAAGAAAAGTAACTGCATCGGCCAGAAATCGCCACAACCCTTTGTCGGCATCACCCTCAGGAAGAATATGCCATAACAACTCGGCAGTGAACATAGCTATCGACATACGGCGCGGATCGGAGTGGAGCATCGGCAATGGCAATGACTGACGGAGGTCACGTATGGGATTCAGTTCGCGACCGGGACGTTGCAAAACAACACATTCTATTAAACTCAGCGGCATAGTGAGTGCACGTCGCCGACGGGTTGCAGCCGAGGAACCGGCACTGACTACAACCGACATGCGGCCGCACTCGGCTGTGTAGACCGACAGGATATCGTTGCGCTCGTTGTGGCGCACCGTGCGCAGAACTATTCCATGGACGTGTGTAGGCATATCAGTGTGCTTCAAGCCAGTTCTGTCCGACACCCGAAGCAACTTCCATGGGAACCGTACCGGTATGAGCTTCAGTCATAAGTCGTGTGACTGTCCGCTGTACAACCGGCAGTTCTTCTGGAATGACATCAAACACAAGCTCGTCGTGGACCTGAATGATCATTTTTGACTTTAGTCCGAGGCGACCGAACTCCTTATGAATGCGCACCATGGCAAGTTTAATGATATCGGCGGCAGATCCTTGTATGGGTGCATTAACGGCATTGCGTTCGGCATAGCCACGCACTACAGCAGAGCGGGAGTTTATGTCGGGCAGCATCCGCTTGCGCCCCATAATAGTTGTCACAAAACCCTTTTCGCGAGCGGTTGCTATTGCTCGCTCAATGTAATCCTGAATGTGAGGATAGGTGCGGAAATAGCCATCGATCAGTTCTTTCGCCTCATAGCGTGGAATGTGGAGTCTTTGAGCCAAGCCAAAAGCCGAGATACCGTAGATGATGCCGAAGTTAGCTGTTTTTGCGCGGCGGCGCTGCTCGTCGGTCACCTGGTCGAGTGGTTCATGATAAATTTTAGCTGCAGTCGACCGATGAATATCCGTGTCTGTCAGGAATGCTTCTGTCATTTCAGGGTCGCGGCTTATATCGGCAATCACACGCAGTTCAATTTGCGAATAGTCGGCGCTCAAAAGCAGATGTCCGGGATCAGCCACAAATGCGCGGCGTATCTCACGTCCGTCTTCCGTACGCACCGGAATATTCTGCAGGTTGGGGTTTGCCGAGGAAAGCCGACCGGTAGCGGTCTGTATCTGGTTGAAAGTTGTATGTATTTTGCCGGTCAGCGGATTAACTAACTGTGGAAGCGCTTCCACATAGGTCGACAATAATTTTCGCAAACCGCGTATCTCCAGAATCAACCCAACCAATGGATGAACATCACGATATTTGTCGAGAACCTCTTCAGTTGTCGAGTAGCCACCCTTCTTCGTGCGTTTTGCTTTCGGGTCGAGAGCCAGATGCCCGAAGAGCACTTCGCCTACCTGCGAAGGTGAAGCGATGTTGAATTGCATTCCAGCCAGACGATAGGCTTCCTGCTCCATTGAATTCAGACGCGCTGCAAAATTACGCTGCAACTGAGCCAGAGCGTTCATGTCGATACGTACACCCTCCCACTCCATTGAAGCCAACACCGGAATTAGCGGCAGCTCTATGTCGGTCATCAAAGGAGAGAGCCCCTGCTTATCGACGGATTCTTTCAACAGCGGGTAAAGACGGAGCACCACATCGGCCGCTTCACAGTAGCGTAAGCACTCTTCGCCGGAAGGAACAGCTTCGCCACGTTTACGCACACGATCGGTTTCGGCTGTAAAATCCATCGTATCGTAGGCAAGCATTGCTGCCGCCACTCGTGGCAGCGAGTGGTTCATTTCGGGTTCAAGCAGATAATGAGCCACAGAAGTGTCGTAGAACGGAGCATTGAATTCTATTCCTTCACGCCGCAAAAGTGTGATAAGCCGTTTCACATCGTGACTGACAACAATAGGGCCATCCGGAGCGGCAAACAGCGGCGCCAGTTGCGACATTAGTTCCCGCTTCTCATCGGCAAATGCCGGAATAGGTAAATACTCGGCTTCCCCTTCAGCCACTGAAATTGCAAGGCCAATCCAGTTGGCTCTCATATCCTCTTCGCCCACGGCATAGACAGCCACAGACACTTGTGTCGATTTCAATGCACGCCCGACCGTGTCGCCGACGTCGGCCGATGCCAGGTAGTTGGCGGAGTCAGGATTATAGCGTAAATGTACTGCAACAGGTTCATCGGCAGCCGCGACAGCAGTGTCGGCCATATCGAATAGCGAAGAGGCCACATACCCGTCAGATGGTGTGGCAACCTTGGGTTGTACTGCCTCGCCTACAGGCAAGCGCTTTACAAGCTGACGGAATTCAAGTGTATTAAAAATAGCGGCCAACTTCGTATAGTCAGGCTGACGAAGCACGAATTGATCCGGTTGCATATCGATTGGAGCATCGGTGCAGATCGTTGCCAAAAATTTGGAGAAACGAATCTGTTCCGCATTGTCGACAAGTTTTTTCTGCAACGCGCCTTTGATTTCAGCGGTGTGTTCCAACAGGTTTTCAACCGAGTGCCATTCCTTAATCAACTTAACGGCGGTTTTCTCGCCAACTCCGGGGCAACCGGGTATATTATCGACAGCATCGCCTTCAAGTGCAAGCAGATCAATCACCTGCAACGGCGTTTCAATACCGTATTTTTCACATACCTCCCGCGGACCACACACTTCGGGATCGGCTCCTTTTTTTGCCGGCTTGTACATGAACACATGGTCGGTAACAAGCTGGCCATAATCCTTGTCGGGGGTCATCATGTAAGTAGTGAATCCCTGGGCCTCGGCTCTTCGAGAGAGCGTACCGATTACATCGTCGGCTTCATAGCCGGGTGCTTCCACGATTTCAATTCCGTAAGCAGCAATAATGTCTTTTATATATGGAATAGAGAGAGTGATTGCTTCCGGCTGCTTGTCGCGCTGAGCCTTATAGTCGGGATAAGCCTCGTGGCGGAATGTCGGACCCTGCGGATCGAAACAGACTGCGATATGCGTGGGCTTTTGCGACTTCAATACCTCCTGAAGAGTATTAACAAAACCGTATATAGCCGATGTATTGAACCCATCCGAAGTGACGCGCGGAGCACTGATCAGAGCATAGTAAGCACGGTAGACAAGCGCATAGGCATCCAGTAGAAACAGTTTTTTTTCTGTCTGCATAAATGGTGGTTTAGAAGATATACCTGGCCGCACAAACAATATAACGGCACAATATTACAAGAAAAACACGATAAAAATAGATAAAAATTACAACTTTTACTAATTTTGCATCATCAAAATTCAACGCATGACAGGTTTCGACGACATACGCCGCTCAATAGCTCCCGAGCTCGACGCTCTAAACGCCGAGATTCGCCGTGGGCTGCAGACGTCAAACCCGCTCATGAACGACATCGTAGAAACATATCTACGTACAAAGGGTAAACAGATACGTCCGATGCTTGTGCTGCTGAGTGCCAAGCTGCTCGGCAAAATCACAGAAGCAACAATATCAAGTGCAGCGTCGATCGAGATGCTCCACAATGCATCGCTTATCCACGACGATGTGATTGATTTCACACTCAAACGCCGCAACGAGCCAACAGTGAATGCCGTATGGGACAATCATGTGGCTGTGCTTGTAGGCGACTATTTTGTGTCGTCGTCGCTTGAAATGGCAATGCACACAAACTCAATGGAGTGTATCAGCATAATTGCCCGTCTTGGACGCACTCTTTCGCTGGGCGAAATAGATCAGATTGACAAAGCCCGCAACCACCAGCTCTCCGAAGATGCATATTTCGCCATTATCGAGCAAAAGACTGCGTCGCTGTTTGTGGCTTGTGTCGAAATGGGAGCATCGACAACCGATGCTACTCCCGAAAACGTGGCACGACTACGCGAGGTTGCGCGTTTGCTTGGATTATGTTTCCAAGTTCGCGACGACATTTTCGATTATTACGACAGCGACACAATCGGCAAGCCATCGGGCAACGATCTGCGCGAAGGAAAAATAACATTACCTTTGTTGTTTGCACTTAACTGTACCGACCAACCCGAATGTGCACAGATGAACGCAATAGTCCGCAGTCAAGAATTGTCGGCCGACGACATTGCCCGACTGATTGCCTATGCCCGCAACGCAGGCGGTATCGACTATGCATACGAAAGAATGAACGAACTTCGCCGTCAGGCTGTCGAAATAATCGGCACATTCCCCGCATCGGAAACCCGCGACGCTTTCGTCCTGTTGTTCGATTACATTATCCGTCGCAATTTCTAAATTCACAATGAATATAATACAAGAAAGGAGAGGTCTCACGACTTCTCCTTACCTGTTTAATAAACCAATCATTATCACATTTCTTGCAATGGAAAAAAGTAATTTGCCATTCACTATTATAAACATCCGTGTATAATAAAAGTTCAATGAACCGATACTTTTTTCTAATTGCTGCAAAATAATTGAAACCGCCGGAGTTTTGTTGTCCGGCGGTTTCTGTTGGTTATGAGGGATGCAAAGTTTATTCTGTAGTGATGGTGAGGGTTTTACCTTCTGCAAGGCGATCATGGCCAATGAAGTAACCCTCTACGGGTCGACCACCATAAGTGATTGATGTGATTTTACAACCATCGCCCTGTTTCTCGATATGGAACGGGCGACCACCGTTGAGCTTAAACGATACTCTGTCGAACAGCGGCACACTGATGATGTATTCCGGATCGGCGGGCGAAAGCGTATACAAACCGATAGCATTCAGAGTATACCACGCCGACATTTCGCCGGCATCGTCCATTCCGGCGTAGGCCAGATGTTCGGGTCCCATATCATAGAAGCGTGTCATGATACTGTCGAGCACCTGTTGCGATTTTTCCTGTTTACCAATGAAATAGTATGTATACGGAATATTATGACCCGGCTGATTGCCATGGCAATAGTTGCCTATGAAACCTGTCATATTGTGCACTTCGAGCCCACACCAAGGTTCGGTGAACAGAGAGTCAAGCTTACGGTCTACAGCCTCGTTAGAGGGATAAAGAGCAATCATTCCCTGCGGATCGTGGGGAGCGTAGAAAAGTGAATTCCAACCGTTAGCCTCACGATACATATGCTGGAAATAGGGCGCATACGGATCATATGGAGTTATCCAGTCGCCTCCTTCGACACGTCCACGCAGAAAACCGGTGGTCGGGTCGAATACATTACAATAGTTTTTAGATCGCTCCATGAGAATGTTATAATTGGCAGTATCGCCAACTTCCTTCGCCATCTGTGCAACGGCATAGTCGTCGTAGGCATATTCGAGTGTTTTGGTGACACCTCCTTTGTGCTCTTCCCAGAATGGGCAGTCAGGCTTGTCTACATCGGTTATATATCCGTTGGCAATGTATTCGTCGAGATAGCGCCGACCGCCTTCGCCCGGTTCCATGGCACTCTTAAGGGCAAGTTTGTAGGCACGATGCATATCGAAATTATCTATTCCTCGCTTGTAGCTGCCGATGACGAATGTTGGGGCATGGTCGCCATGGAAGTATGACGGGATATAGCCACGACCTTTTTCGCCTCGTTCAATTGTGGAGCAGATTACGTCGCGGGCAACATCGGGCTGTACCATTCCAAGGAGTATCAGTTGATTGCGGTGAACATCCCAGAATGCGGGATTGGCGTAATAACGATAGTCGGAATCACTGACTATTTCGCCACGTTCGTCGCGATACTGACCGTTTGCGTCGCTGAGCAGCCTGGGCATCAGGGATGCACGGTAAAGAGTGGTGTAGAAAATGTCGCGCTCACGCTCTTGTCCCCCTTCTACCTGGATTGTTGAAAGGAGATTCTGCCACGTACTGTCGGCTTCTTCCTGGATCTGAGCAAAAGTTTTATCCTGAATTTCCTTTTCCATATTCTCGCGCGCATTGTCGATGCTGACATAGGATACTCCGACTTTTACTTCAAGCGGTTCGGAACCTTTGTTATCGACAAAATCTACAATAGCTACCGGCACACCCCGTTCTTTTTCGCTTTGAACAATGGCGACTGAATCGATAGGCAAATTCGTTTGCGCATAATAATAGAAACCCCTGCCCTGCTCTCCGGCGAATGCGTTGTCGCTAACTTTTTCAATCGACCAGTTACGCACCGGATGCTGATTATGTGCCACATTGACCAGCAAACGTTTAGCGGCGTCGTTACCGAAAGTGTAACGGTGATATCCGGCGCGAAGAGTAGATGTGAGTTCGGTATTAACTCCATATCGGTCGAGAAACACCTGATAGTAGCCGGGACGAGCCGATTCGTTAGCGTGGCTATAGGCAGATGCGTAATCGTCGGCCGTCACTATGCCGGTGACGGGGAGCATCGGAAGATCGATATAATTCCAGTGCCCCATAGCCGTGTGTGCAAAACCGAGAATTGTAGTGTCCTCATATTGATAACCCGCACCGGAGCGCCACATTGTGACCGGTGTCAGCTGCACCATAGCGTTTGGAAGTGTCGCTCCCGGAAAGACTTCTGCACCCCAGGTGCGCTGCTCCATATGGCGTTCATAGCCGAGATCGGCCGGATCCCAAAGAGTTGCAGTTCCCAGCAATGGGTTAACATAGTCGGTAAGGTGTTCGGCATTTGCCTTTTCGCCACACGACGACAGTGCTATTGTCGAGGCTAAACCGAGAAAAAATAGATTTCTTATCTTATTCATTTCGATTGTTTTTAATTATTCAAAAACTTCGAGTTCATATATTCTTGTGTCACGACCTGTTGGATCCTGAGTCGGAGCCGTCACCATGAGTCGGAGATAGCGTGCTGCCTGCGGCTCGTTAAATAGGCGTTTAACCACGTTCTGGCGGTTTCCGCCGAACATATCGATCCGGCGCCACTCTTCAGTGGGACTATTGCGTCCTAGAAGGAAGCATGTCGATGTGACATAGGCCGGATTTTCGTTGGCCGCGTTAACAACGCGCCAGCCCTTGAGTTGCTTTTCTACTCCGAGATCAAAATCGACCGTCGAGGGGAGTCCGGCAATGTCGCACCACTTGGTGTTTTCATCGCCGTCGACGAGAAATTCGGGGCGCTCGCTCTCGACCACATAGTCGGACCACGCTGTGATCATGGCCGGTGTCAGCACATTCTTCAATGGGCTGACTGCCTCAGCATTAGCTGTAGCATGATGACGGTTGGCTGTCCGGAACAATTTGACTGCCGGAACAACAGCCGGAGCATCGCCTTCAGAAACCGTTGCCGCAAACAGAACGATATCACTGTTGTCAGGCAGTATGACCGATGTTGCCCCTTGCGGCACATCGAGGGAGTAGTGGTACATGTAGGTGTACTCATAGGGTTCGTCGTTGTCTGCAGAATGGCGGTGAGTTCCGGTGAAAGCCACTCGTTGCTCTTTCAAATAGCCCTCTGTATGACCTGTGTGTCCCCATTGTCCGATAAAACCTGTATAAGAAGGCACAGTTACTGTCGATGTCTTTCCGCCGATATTAAATTTGGCTTCCATGTCAGCGTCGTCAGTAGCGGCAGCAGCAAGAATGTGGAGTTTGTTCCATGTGCCGACAGGCAACAGCAATGTATCACCCTTGCAGGCCAAGGCATTCTTTTCTGATTTCGGATAAAGTGTAAAGCTTATTCCTCCTGAAACAAGCTGTTCGGGAACAATTTCGGCAGCATAGGTGTATCCGCCCGAAAAATCTCCGTTATGGCGGAACTCGTTCCAGGTCATTGCTTTCTTATTCATTGGCAGCGCAACCGTATGCATACGCGCCATTGTTGGTTTGGGTTCATTGAATCTCACGCGATAAGTAGCAATTCCGTTGGCTTTAAGATTGACAGGCAATGTATTGCCTGAAAAAGCTGTTGAAGCAAGAGCCTTTTCAGTTCCGTCAGCTTCGTAAGCCGATTCAAGGCCATGGGCAAACAGGATATTGGCCTTGGTTGGCTTGCCGGCGGTTTCATAGACACGCACAACATATCCGTTGCCGTCTTCTGCACCTTTGAGAGCCTTAATCACAACATTCGGAGCATCAGTGTGGGCAAACGACAAACATCTGGATTCACCTTTGTGCTTTGTAGCTACAAATGCCTTCACAGGTTGATTCAGTTTCTCACCTTCTATTGCGGCAGCAGCGCGGTCGAGCTTGCCATTGTGGCCGATTATGGAATATGTGAACCTGTGATGACCTAAATCCTGTCGATCGTGATAAGAATAGTTCTTGCGTGTCTTGGGTGTATGAAGCAGAGTCAGGCGCAATGTATTATTGTCGGGTTTGTCCCAGCCATATTTCGAGTTGTTGAGCACTGTCACGCCATAGTTTCCCGAAGCATCGGTAAGATCTGCCCACTGCTGTGCAGGCACTTCATAGGCGGTTAGCGTGTTGTTTCCTCTCTGAGCCACACCTATGCCCAGGTCGTAGGTCGCATTCTGGTTTGATGCTGTCAGCGGGAATTCCGCTTTTACAAGCGCATTAGCTGTAGCCCAATCGATTTCGTTATCAAAATCTATACGGGGAGCAAGTTCCCCTTCATACAGCCTGATGTATTGGGTGAATTCCGAGTCGCCATATTTCTTTGATACCTTAACCGTTTTTCTCACAGAACCGTCCTCAACGAGAGTCACGCGGGCGCCATCGGTAATCGACACAGGCTCGGCATCGATTGTCTTTTTCATGATTTCCCATGCCGGCCAGGAGTATGACGGGTTGTCGGCAAACAGAGCCAGGCGAATGCTTCGGCCGTTTTTCACCAATTCCCGATTGGAACGCTTGTCGATTATGGATGTTATGTCACCATTGCCGTCGAAAGTCAGGCGATAAACACTGTTTTCAACCGTTGCGGTCGGTTTTTCGGTGTGCAAAGCGCCTCTACCACTTAGCGCAACGTCGTAAACTGCGTAGCCCACAGGCGGAACAGTAGCCGAAACCAGCAGTGTAGCGTTACTTCCATCGAAACCTGTGATCTGGGCAGGAACAGTCTGACCAAGATGATTCTTAACTGCGGCTTTTGCAGGTAGGAATTTTGCCGGAACGGAAATCTCTACCAAGTCGCTCACTTCGTAGCCAAGCGGATTATAGAGAATCACGGGAACACCCTTTACATTCGTATTCATTGTGGCTGCAACATTGGCAGTCGCATCGGTGAGTAGCCCGGCGAACTGTTTCAGGGAAAGCAGTTCGTCGTTCCAAGAAAATTCGTAAGCACGCGGAATACTGGTTCCGGTGAGGTCGTCGTGGAACTGATGCCAGATGAACCTGCGCCAGCTTTCAGTGAACGACTGCGACGGATATGGAACGCCGGCAAGCATTGTAGCAATAACGGCCGCACGTTCGGCCGCATCGCCGAGCTGTTCATTCTGGCGGTTATAAAGTTTCATTGCGGCCTGAGAAGTGTAGCATCCAGTGCCATGTACGTCCATGAGCAGTTCGCCGTCGAATACGGGCAGTTCCGGATGCGATTCGTAGGGCAGGAAATCCTTAAACATACGATCGCTGGCCGAGCTTTTTATCACCAGCGGGCCGGCACCGTTAACTCCCTTCACTACTGATTCAACCGAACCGATCGTGGGCGAACCTCCTATATCTCCCGTCCCATAATAGCGATATACAATATTTAGCGGAGAGCGGTCCGACAAACTTAGCAGTGTCGAATCGGATGAAAGATCTATATTGGGCCATCGTTTTCCATAGCTGTAACCATGGGCAAGCATTATGCGTTCACCGTCAACGCCCTGCCACAATCCAACAGTAAAGGGATGTTTGTTTTCCCCATAGAACGGATTGATGCGCCAGTCGAGTTTTTGCGAAGAAAAGCCAATTAAACCGCAGTGTGAAGCTATCGTAGGAAGAGTCCAGCCGAACCCGAAGCAGTCGGGCAGGAATATGTCCGTACTTTCGACGCCGAATTCGTTGCGGTAGAAATTCTGACCCAACATGATGTTGCGTATCTGAGATTCAACCGAAGGCACATTCACATCGTTTGCATCCCAGCTGGCTCCGCTGATGTGCCAACGCCCGTCGGCGATATATTTTTTCATCAATTCATATTCGCGCGGATAATATTCTTTCATCCACGAGTATTTTACTCCACCTTCGAAGTTAAAAATATAGTCGGGATATTGACTGAGGAGAAATAGATTTTGGTTGATTGTGTTCCACAAATAACTGCGTATGGTTTTCTGCACATCCCAGTTCCATTGTGTATCCAGGTGTGCATCAGCCACCGCATATACCACAGGTCTTTCGCCCGGATTGCTCCATGCCGAAAGCAGCGACAGCGACAAAATCGTTGAAAGAATATGTTTCTTCATTTCTCTTTGTTTATACAGATTTGAGGTTAATTCCAATCACATCGGCCTTAGGCCTGTTTTCACCCATAAAATTACTGTACATCAGAGTTTGCAGATGTGCCAGATTCTGCCAAAAGTGTTGCATACGCCTGTGTGCATGATGCAAAAAGGTCCGGCGAGTGGAATAATCCCCCGCCGGGCCTTTATATGGTCAGCCTCTCTCAGGCATTGTCTATTTGGGACAGTGCGAAAGCATATGCCCCTGTCGAGATAGCTTTGCTGGCACCGAGTTTCGAGATTGTGACACCGATGCGCTTCATGTCGTCATAGACCACAGACAAATCAGTTTCCGGAACAGCAATTGTGCGCGAATTACCTTTAGCAAAAGCTGCGAATTGGGCTGCATCGTCGAGGTCGAACACCTCCATTTGCAGTCGTTTCACCTGTTCACCTCCGAGAGTCTTGAACGACGACCGTAACTCGTCAAGCAACGACGTCATAATGAACTTGCGCGCCGCTGTAATACCTCCGCCGATAACAATTATTCCGTCGACCAGCTGTGCGGCGATAGCCATTGCGTTGCCCGCAATCGTGCCGAACTCGGCAAAAGCTTTTTTAGCAGCATCAACATTGCCCGGACGCTTGCCCTCGGCAATCTCGCAAATTTCTTTGGGTTCAAACTTGTGGTCGCGATCGCCCGACGCTTCTGCATACACACGCTTGATGGCTCTGACTGCCACTCCCTCCTCGGCTATGATGCCCTCCATGGTTTTGTGGGGAAGACAGAATGTTTCAACGCAAGAGTTGTCGCCTCGATTGAGTTGTCGGTTAACAACTATTCCGACTCCGAAACCTGTACCGAAAGTATAACCAAGAAGGTTATTATAGCGTTTGTTGCTTCCGGCCTCAGCCAAACGACGGTTAATTTCGGGCAACGCCCCGCACAACGCTTCTCCGTAGGCAAACAGATCGCCATCGTTATTTATAAATACCGGAATGCCGAACTTGTGCTGCAGATAAGGCCCGAGAGCAACACCGTCGCGGAACGAAGGGAAATTTGGCAGATACCCGCCTATGATTCCATTGGCATAATCGGCCGGTCCGGGGAATGCGAAGCTGATTGCAACAGCCGGTTCCGGAAGTTTGTCTATTATTTCCTGAAAACCTTTCACTATGGTTGCCAGACATTTGTCGAGCGAATGTGCCTGCGATGGATATGAAATCGGATCGACAATATATTCGCAGCCGCGCATGGCACCGAACACCAGATTCGTGCCCCCGGCATCGAGAGTGATAACAATACGATTATCCGAACTATACATTTTATATATCTGATTTTGGTTATTTTTCTGATAGTGAATTGTCTATTTTCCGGTTCTGGGCACGATAGTCGCCGGGGGTCATTCCATAGCGACGCCCGAACTCCTTATAGAAATGCGAACGGTTGGTGAATCCGGTGCGATACATGATTTCCTGAACGGTGTCCGACGTTGTCAGAAGCAGTTTTGCCGCTACAGCCATGCGCTGGTTCTTGATGAAGTCGTTCGGAGCCGGTAAATCGAGTTCCTTGAACTTGCGGTAGAGGTTGCGCAGGCTGATCTGCAGATAGTCGGCCAACGATTCGGGCGATAGTTTACCGTCGTCGAGATGAGAATCGACATAGGCTACTGCCTTTTCCATAATATCGCGCGACTGGCGGTCAAGCAGGCGTCCGTCGCTATATTCGTAGGCGCTGGCCGACGAATTGTAATATTCGCGCAGTCGTGTGCGCTCCTCAAGCAACCGCTTTATTACAGCCAAAAGATAGCTCAGGCTGAATGGCTTGCCGATATACACATCGGCACCCGATTCAATTCCGTCGACACGCTCCTTGGTGCTGTTTTTGGCAGAAAGAATAATGAGAGGGATATAGCGCGTGTGTATATTACTCTTAATCTGTCGAGTAAGTTCAAAACCATCGGCGCCGGGCATCATTACGTCAGTGATGATAAGATCCGGCTGGCGCTGGGTCACCAGTGCCAGCCCTTCGTCGGCCGACGAAGCCGTGATAACGTTGTAATCATTTAGACTATCGGACAACAGTGCCAGAATTTCCTGATTATCATCAATTACGAGAACGGTTTGTTTTCCTCGCTCAGGCTCAGACGATGATTCAGCAACGGGCATTGACACAGACTTTTCAACAGTAACAACCGGAGTAGTTTCCTTAGGCTGTTCGGCAACGGGCTCGGCCGCCTCCGTATTCTTTTCCATAGGCGGTAAAGTCACAATGAATTTTGCATATTCGCCTACTACACTTTCGATTGTGATTGTTCCCTTGAGCATCTCAACTATACTATGGCAAATTGCCAACCCAAGGCCATTACGGTTTGAAAGTCCCTTGACGGCATTTTCTTCGACATTGTCGAGCACAGCGTAGCGGTTGAAAATATGGTCTTTGTCCTCCTCGCGGATACCTTTACCCGTGTTGTAGACACTGATAGTGAGCTGTTCGGCATCGGCCCTGACATCCATTTCGATTGTTCCTCCTACAGGAGTATACTTAAACGCATTCGAAATCAAGTTGTTGAGCACCTTGCGGAGCGAACCGAAGTCGGAGTTCCACACAATGTCGTCGGCAATATTGCAGCGTAGGTCGATGTGATTTGTTTCAGCCAGTTCGGCGTACGCTCCTATTGTGTCCTTGCACAGGCCGGAAATATCTATTGAATGAATTTTAAGCTTCTTATGTCCGGTTTCGATGCGTCGGAAATCGATCAGTTCCTGAATGAGGTTATTCAGACGCTCGGCATTCGTGCGTATCAGGCCGACATAACGACGGATATAGTCGTCGGCACCGGCATAGGTCAATATTCGTTCGCAGGGACCGTATATAAGAGTCAACGGCGTTGAAAACTCGTGGGTGATGTTTGTGAAGAAACGCAGTTTTTCCTCGTAAACCTGTTCACGGTGGGTGTACTCCATGAGTTTCAGTTCATCTTTCTGACGGCTTTTCTGGCGGCGCATCAGATAGTACATGAACAGGATAACGGCGGCTATAATCAGCAAGAAATAGAACAGAAGCGCAAGTGTCGACAGATACCACGGCGCGTTGATTTTTATTCGCAGCACATATGGACGGCTTTCAACACCGGTCATACGGTTGGCATATTTAACATAAAGCCTATATGTGCCGTAGCCAAGTTCGTTGAAGGTGATTGTGCGGTTGCTGCCGTTGTTGATCCAGTCTTTTTCGTTGTCGATGCTATAATAATATGTGTAGTTAGCCGCATCGATAAAGTCAGGTGCACAGAATGTGACAGAAAACTGATTCTGCTTTGCCGACAGGGTTAGGCGTGGTTCGCCGCCTTCAATCTTCAGATAGTCGGACACATTGGCATTTTCGCCAAGAATATTTAGTCGCTGAAGCTGAATATCGGGCATATATGCTGTTGAATCGGAAAGTGCGTTTTGGCCGCCTTCCACCACAACAAAACCGTCGACACCTCCGAAAATCAGAGATTCGTCGGTAGCGAACGCAGCCCCATCGCTGAACTCCGAAACCCCAAGCCCCGAATCGCGTGTGTAGGCAAGCGTTTCCTCGGTCGCCGGATTGAATTTAACCAACCCTTTATTGGTTGAGATCCACAGATCGCCGTTGCGGTCTTTTAGGATATCGTGGATTGTGTTGTTGAGAAAACCGTTGTTTACTCCTGAAAAAAGTTTTTCATTGTCGGCACCCATTCGCACAAGTCCGTGTCCGGAGCCAAGCCAGAGTGTGGTCGAATCGCCTACGGCCGTAAAAATGTCATATGTCGATTCCGTGTCGTAGGTGTTTTTGAATGGGATAGGCACAAGCGAATCATTCTCCAGACGGAATGCACCTTGTCCGCGGTTACTTACAATTATGCCCTGACCCGGAACATCTGTGATGGAGAAAAAATAGTTTAAAGCCCGTTCGCCGTTGCCTATCACATATCTGCGCCGGTTGCCGATAACCGGAGCATCAGTTGTGCCTTCAATGTTCACCCTTATTATTCCATTGCCGAGGGTTGCGAGAAGCAACGTCGTGTCATTCACTTCATATATGTCGTAAACGGTGTTGACATAGCCTCGCTCAGGCACACGCTTGAGTTGTTTTGTTTTGAAATCATAAAAATTCAGACCATTGTCTGTTGCAATCCACAGTCTGTCGCCTGCCCCTTTTACGAAGGCAAACACTGAATTTGAATGCAGTACACTGTTGCCTGTGGTGTACGGCGTCATTTTCCCGAACCCTTTGCCAATTTCTTTTTCGTTGAAGTTGTCGATCCGCAAAATTCCGCTCCCCTTTGTTCCGAGCCAAAGTGTGCTGTCACGGTCGAGATAGATCGACCTAATAGGGTGCGATATCATTTTGTCGAGGTCCGAGAAATTGACTGTGCGTATCGTACGGCCGGTATTGCTCAATGTGTAAACGCCCTGACAGTCCGATCCGATCCAGACAACATCCTGCACGTCGGAACGCTGGAGTGAGAAAACTCCAACCTTCAGTTCCAAGTCGTTTACGTCATATTGTCCGGCACCAACGTTATTAAGGCAGACAACACCGTTTGTGCTGAACGAAATATATATGTTCCCGTTCCGGTCTGAAATGATATCGGAAACTGCGCCATGGCGACCAACAGGCTCCGACACATCGAGCACAGCCTCAAACTCGCCTTGTGGAGAGATTCGGCCGAGCACATTGTTGCGGTCGATTGCCCAGATGTCGTCACCTTTGACGGCTGCGAAATTCAACGGTTTTGATAGCAATCGGTTGTAGCCCGATGCCGAATAAGTGCCCGATTCCTTATCGAAATCAATGCGACAAGCCGTTACACCTTCGCGGTCGACAATCATCAGAGTGTCGCCCTGAACTGTCATGGCCAACACCTGATTGAATTTCACCGGTGGCATCACGAGCTTGCGCAATTCGCTCCCTTCGCCGTGAACATAGGTGTACATATGGCCTTGATTGGACAACAGAAATAGGTCGCCATTATCGCGCACACTGATAAATTCACCCCCCTTATATCCGGGGAAAGAAATCAGTGTGCCGTCTTCGTGGTTAAAACGGTCGAGGCCATGGTTGGTCAAGATCCAGGTTACACCGTCGGGTGCATAGAGAATTCTCTCAATCAGATTACCCGACAGGTTCAGGCCGGGGTACATTTCCGAGAAAGGCACAATCTCAAGACCATCGGCTATGCTGACACCGTCGCATGTACCTATCCACAACAACCCGTCGCCGTCGACGCTCATCGACAGTATCGCACTGTTCGGCAGTCCTTCAACATTGTAGGACTGACGTAGATTGTAGGCATTTGCTGTCAACCCTGCCAACACTGCCGCTATGAAAAATATGAATACTTTACGTTTCACAATCCAGATTTAAGGGAAACACAATCAAATTTAAGTTCTGCAACAAATTTAATTATTTTCCCCCTGTTTTACAATATTATTAATTACTGTACAAAAATAAAAAATCACAATTTCACACCATGTGTTGTATCGTGCCAAATCTGTCCATAGTGCGTGATTATACGTTTTTGGCATTTAGGGGTTACAGTAAAGTGCAGATTTTGTGCGTACTTTGCAGTGCGTAGAAAAAAGAAACGATACATGCTGGTATCTAAGATTGTTTTTTAGGAGAATTTGTAAAAAAGTTTGTTTTAGGTTTTACATCATTTATTTTTCGAACAAAGCATTATGAATAGTCCGATAAAATTTCTTCCTTATTTTAAAAGCACAATCTGGGGAGGCGATGAAATTTCGCGCTTCAAGCAGATGACTTCCAACTGTCCGAATATCGGTGAGAGCTGGGAGCTGTCGGCTGTGCCCGGATGCGAAAGCATTGTTGCTGAGGGAGAGGACTCCGGCATGACTCTTGCAGATCTTGCCGCTAAATACGGGGAACAGCTTCTGGGCGAAAACGTTGTGCGCAAATACGGCAACACTTTTCCGCTCCTCATCAAATTTATAGATGCTAACCAGGATCTGTCGATTCAGGTTCATCCCGACGACGAACTTGCACGCCGTCGCCACAATTCGCTTGGAAAAACCGAGATGTGGTACATTTTGAAAACCAAGCCTGGAGCAAAAATACTCACCGGCCTGACACGCGAAATCACACCTTCGGAGTTTAGCCGACGGGTTGCACGCGGCACACTGACCGAGGTTGTCGGCAGCTATCGTTCGCAACCGGGCGATGTGTTCTATCTCCCTGCCGGACGCATCCATGCAATAGGTGCCGGCAATTTCCTGATCGAGATTCAAGAGTCGAGCGACATCACCTATCGTGTCGACGACTACGGACGTGTCGATGCCAACGGCAAGCCCCGCGAGCTCCACACAGAGCTTGCTAAAGACGCTATCGACTACCGCTTCTACGACGATTGCAAATCACGCCCTGAACCCCTCGACTCCTCCACAAGCGAACTGGTGAAATGCGCCTACTTCGACGTGAAACTCGTAAATGCTGCCGGAACGATGGAAATTATCAACTCCGACGACTCATTCATGGCTGTTTCCTGTCTGTCGGGCAAATGCGAGATTGCTGTTGGAAAAAATTCAGTCGACGTCAAACAAGGCGAAACGATACTGATCCCGGCCGCAGCACGTCAATTCACAACAACAGGCACAGCTACACTGCTGACTGTCACAGTACCGAAATCAGAGTAATACATATATAATCATTAAGAGTAATACATATATAATCATTAACAGAGTATTTTTAATAATAATGTCTCATATGTCACATAATAATTGACATATCTCATGCAGAGATTGTCTGATGCGATGAAGCATCGGATAGTTTAAGTTGGTTAACAAATTCCCCGGCCCACTCGCGACGAGCAGGCCGGGGAATTGATTTATCACAACACCTACGAGCGCGCATTAAAAGAAGCACCACATCAATTATCACCCTCGCTATAAACCGTTCAAACCGCCTTGCCAGCGCATGACTTCCCTACGGGGGGAGCATATTAGAATTTTCATTCACTTGCATCACGGTTTGAGCCACAATCGGGAAAAACATTCATTACGACACACGCTTCTGCATTCCTGTCAAACCTGAAACACCGCACTCATACAACTGTACATAAAAAATCCGGAGGACTCGATTCACTGTCTAAAGTAAATCGGTGTCCTCCGGAAAGACTCTATTTAGGTACGAAGAGCTTACTTGAGTTCGTCGGCAACAGCGTCGTGCCAGTCGGTGTAGACTTTGATGTTGGGATTGTAGCCTGTGTAACCGTAGTTCTGCGCAAGGGTTCCGTTGGAGTTATCCTGGATTGCCCATTCCGGAATCGGCCAGAAGATGTTGTGTTTGCCCATGATGAATGTCGGGTGAGCATTCGAAGCAGTGATGCTGTAGACCACGCCGTTGTTGTAGCCGATATGGAGTTGGTCGGGGCATGTGCCGATTGTACGCTGATACCAGAAGCTACCACCGTTTTTGTCGGTGTCGTCGCCCGAAGGATGTTTAACTTCTTCGAGTGTGTAAACGATTCCACGACGGTCGGCGATGCCGGTGTTGGCAAGGCAGTAAGATGCGCGGACAAGCTCGTCGTGACGCCACTCTTCGTTGTAAAGTTCGCGTGCACGTTCGTCGAAGATATCGTCGATTGTAATCGATTTGTAGAGCTGATCACATTGTGCGCGTCTACGGATTTCGTTCACGTCGTCGGTTCCGTCAAGACCCATGTAGAGCTTAGCTTCGGCACGAAGCAGGTAAGCTTCAGCAAGACGATACATATAGAGGTGGCCAACTGCTTCTTCGCCTTGAGCACCGCGCCATTCGCCGGTGTTCTTGTTCTTGTAGTTGTCGTCGTCGTACATGTAAAGCTTGTAGAGAGGATAGTCATACCAGCGGCGGATTGTGTCTGAGCAGAGCAGTTTGCCATCGTCGGAGTAGAGCTGGAGGTGTTTGCCATACCATTCCGAACCCTTGGTGTTGTAGGTCATGTCTTCCATGCGTAGCCAGTTACCCATTTTGTGGCTGTGGCGGAGGTCGCCCTCTTCAGGCAGGTTGCCGTCGATTGTCCACAAGTCGTGCTGGAACCAGGTTGTCGGACGGTAGGAAGCCACACCACGACCCATAACGCGTACCCAGTCATTTTCGGGGTCGCAGTTGCTAAGGTTGTAGTTTGTCAGAGCCTGTTTACCAGAGGGGTCGGTTGTAGCATTGTTGAAGATGAATGGAGCAAGACCGCGCAGCCAACAAATCTTCAGGATTTTTGTACCGGCGTTTGGAAGACCGAGAATAGTTTCCTTGTTGGCGGGGTCGAACACATTTTCAGCACGGTTAAGGTCCCAGATAACGTTGCGGGTCACTTTCCATGTGTTCAGACCGGGGAATTTCTGCTCGTTAAGGATGTTTGTACCGAATGTGGTCTTCATCAGCGAGTAACCGCTCTGGTCGATGAGGATGTCGAGCTGTTCTTTAGCTTTAGCGTACTCGTAGTTTGCAAGATAGATCTTGGCCAGAAGCATACGGCAAGCGCCCTTGTTCACGAATCCGCCGGGGTAAGCTTCTGAGTAAGAACCCGGAGTCTGGTCGGGAACCCACTCAACGGCTTTTTCCATATCTTCCTGAAGCATCTGCAGAATGGCTTCGCGCGATGTAGAGGTGTAGTCCAATTTCGGACCTTTAGGCATCTGGGAAACCAGAGGAATATCGCCGAAAGAGTTAACGAGCGAATAGTAGCGCCATGCACGGTGGAAATAAGCACGGCCGATATAGGCATTCAGAGTTGCTTGATCCAGACCCTGAACTTTGGGAGCGAACTCGATGATTGTGTTGGCATACTTCACACCATTGTAGAGCTCACGGAAAAGGAAACCGATACTGTGACCGTAGTCGAGCTGTGTTCCACTGCTCAGCGTAGACCGGCTTGGAGTAAGATCCGTACTGAAATTCTTGATTGTTCGGGTTTTATCGGTTGCCGAATTAAGCAGAATATCAGAGAAAATGTATTGGGTGTGGATAGGGTGGAACATGTCGTTACCGCCATCGGTGTAGATCACCTTGAACTGACGGTCGCACTGACCAAGAGCAGCCGCCAGACCTGATGCGGTTGTGAAGGTTGCGGTCGGCTCGAAGAACGACAGAGGATCCGGGTCAACGAAGCTGTCAGAACAGCTGCTGAGAACCACTGCCGCGCTGAGCAGCGATAATCCTGCGTATTTATATAGAGATTTCATTGTTGTTTCGTTTTGTATGGATTAGAATTGAGCACTTAAACCAATGTTGAACTTACGGTTGGTGCGTCCCCAGTTTTCGGGGTCACCGTACGATGCATTCCAGTTTTTGCCTGTGATTGTGCCGAGGTTGTCAACGCTGACAAATACTTTCAGATCGTCAACCTGGATGTTCTTGAGCAAATTGGTCGGAAGAGCGTAAGACACTGAAATGTTGCTGAAACGGAGGAACGAACGGTTAACATAGCGGTGGGGGTCGCCAGCGCCTGTCGGGCCTTTGGCTTCCATACGGCCGGCATTATTAATCGGGTGTTCGGGAGTCCAGTAGGGTTTCTTCACTGTGTTGACCATACGGAACTGGATGTAAGCGCCGTCGTCGTCGTTGTTACGGATCACGTCACCACCGCGAACGCTCTGATAGCCTTTATAACCCAGGTAAGAGTACATTGTGAAGCTAACGTTGAAGTTCTTGAAAATGGTGAAATTGTTGCGCATTGTCAGGCGATAAGGAGCATTGCTCTGGCCTAAGAAGCACTTGTCTTCGTCGTTGTAAACGATTGTCTTAACTGTTCCGTCTTCGTTATACACGTCGTTGGCGGGGTTGTTCCAAACCTTGATGTCGCCCGGACGCTGGCCATACTTAGCTGCTTCTTCAGCCTCGTTAACCTGCCAGATACCCATGTATTTGAAGTTCCAGATCTCACCGATCGAGTGGCCGATGAACCAGCCGTTTGAGGGATTGTCAACTTCTTTGCCGTTTTCGTCGCGATCGCCGGTGAGGTGTTTGATCTCATTGTGGTTGTAGGCGAATGTGAAATCGGTTGTCCATGTGAAGTTACGATTCTGGATATTGGTTGAGCGGAGCGAAAGCTCGATACCCTTGTTATCTACCTGACCAAGGTTCGTAGTGATGTTCTCGTAACCGGAGAATCCGGGCAGACGCTGCGACATGATCATGTCTTTTGTTTTAGCATAATAGAGTTCGAGAGCACCGGTGAGGCGGCTGTGCATAAAGCTGAAGTCCAAACCTACGTTGAACGACTCGGTTCTTTCCCATTTAAGGTTGGGGTTAGCCAGACGGTCGACACGCAGATAAGCGTAGTCGGTTACGACATTGTTGCCGGTGATATACTGCTGACGCGCATTACCACCGTCGGTCAGGTTGGCAAGTGCTACATCAGCACCGATGTCACGGTTACCGTTCTGACCCCACGACAGACGCAGTTTACCATAGTCCATTACGTTGCTGAACGGTTCCCAGAATTTTTCGTTTGTGAAAATCCAGCCGGCAGCAAATGCGGGGAATGTAGCGTGCTGGTTGTTGACACCGAATGCGCAGTAACCGTCGCGACGGATCGAAGCTGTCAACAGGTAGCGGTTGTCGAAGTTGTACTGACCGCGGGCAAGAAGACCGTCGGCTGTGCGGTGTGTATCGTCAGTCCAGAATTCAGTAAGGTCTTTCTGAGCCGATTTGATGTAGTGGAATCCAAGAGCATCGGTCGGAGTGATGTTGCGTGCACCGATACCTTGCGACCAGTAGCGACGTTCTTCGGCTTCCTGCACGAGAGTTACAGTCACATCGTGTTTACCTGCGAATTTCTTGTTCCAGTTGAGGACGTTGTTGAGCGACCAATCAAAACGTTTTGCCATGTCGCGGTCAACACCTGAGTCTTTAGCAAGACGGTCGGGTTTAGCTGCTTCATACCATGCACGTTTGTAGTAGAACTGGTAGCGGGGAGCGATGTTGAATGTGTAGGTGATGTTAAACGGAAGTTTAACGCGGATGTTAAACTGGGTGTTGAAAGTTGTGTAGCCCTGTTCTTTCTTATCCCAATCGAGGTTGTAGAGAGTACTTGTGTATTTGTGTCCGTAGGCGTTGTCTGTGCCCAATGGATACTGTGTCCAGCTGCCGTCTTCGTCTTTAACGTTAGCGTAGGGAGAGTATGTACGGATTTCTGAGTCGGCAACACGAGCGTCGTCGCTGCGGTCCTGGAAGTTGATCTGAGCACCAACGTTCAACCATGTGTTAACGTCCATGTTCACTTTCATTTGCATGCGGAACTGACGGAAATAGTCGCCGCGGGCAACACCTTTGTTGTGGAGGTAGCCGGCCGACAGGTAGTAGTTGGCTTTTTCGTTAGCACCACTTACACTGACGTTGTAGTCCTGCTGCAGACCCTTCTGATAGAAGTAATCGTCCCAGTTTGTGAAATTGTCGTTAAGAGCGTTCTGGAGAAGATCACCTTTGAAGTTGATACGACGGAGCCAGATTTCATAGTCGCTCATACCATCGTCCTGAATGGTGTAACCACGCCAGTCGCTGAGGCTGACACCGGCAGGAAGGTTGTTGGGGTTGCGGAAATAACCCGGAGTTGATTCGTAACCTGACTGGTAGGCGCGATAGTTGCCTTCGCTGTCGAAACCGTAGGTGTTCGATTCAAAAAAGTCAACCTTGTGCTGGAGGTAGTCGTTCTTACCCAGATATGCAGGGCTGTTGGCTTCTTTCACAAAACCGATGTTGGCTGTGA
This sequence comes from uncultured Muribaculum sp., assembly GCA_964421745.1. Classification (GTDB taxonomy): domain Bacteria; phylum Bacteroidota; class Bacteroidia; order Bacteroidales; family Muribaculaceae; genus Muribaculum. The sequence goes on from CAYQYL010000002.1 coordinate 30,771, forward strand.
GGCGAACAACCGGAGCACCCTTGCTACCCTTCTTGGTTGTGATAAGGATCACACCGTTGGCAGCCTGTGCACCATAGACGGCGGCAGCAGATGCGTCTTTGAGAATGTCGATCTGTGCGATATCGTCGGGGTTGATTTCAGAAAGTTCGCCGTAGAAAATCATACCGTCGAGAATGAGAAGAGCATTTGTGCCCGTACCGACTGATTTGTTACCACGGATCACGATCGAACCACCACCTTTGGCATCGTTGGTGATACCTACGTTCATACCGGCAACACCACGGAGAAGATCCTGCACAGTTGCAGGGTTCTGAGCCTGTAGATCGTCAGGACGAACCTGAACCACGGCACCGGTCATGTCCTTTTTCTTGGCTGTACCGTAACCGATAGCTACGACTTCGTCGAGCATATTGGCGCTTTCGGTGAGTGTGATTTTCAGATTAGTTCCGGCAGCTACTGTAGCCTGATTGTAGCCGATGTAGCCGATCTGGATTGTGGCCTTGGGGGCAACACGGAACTGGAATTTACCGTCGACATCGGTCGTACAACCGTTAGTTGTGCCGACTTCGAGAACCGACGCTCCAATAAGTGGTTCACCATCGGAGCCGAACACCGTACCGCTTGCGACAACGGTGTTACCCTGAGTTCTACTCGAACCTTGTGCGTAGGCAACAGTTGCGCTGAGGCACAAAGCCATGAGAACGGGGATTATTTTCTTAAGGAATCCCATTGATTGATAATGATTTTTTGGTTAATATTAAGGTTAAGATTTTCGCTTGATTATTATTCCATCAGGGCTGCAACACACCACAGGTACGGACCCTGGGCATGATAATCGCCTGTGTGGCGGGGACGGTCGTAATAGTACTGTTTGTCGTTTTTCTTGTTTGTTCCGACACAGATTTCACGAACCTGATTTTTGTCATTAATGTAGTCGACGAGTGCCAGCCAGCCTTTGCGCGCAGCGGGAGCATAAGTGTCGGCATCGAGCCAGCCGTGGCGTACACCGTTAATAAAAGCATATGTGAACATAGCCGAGCATGAAGTTTCGGGCCAGCAGTCCGACTCGTCGATGAGCTGATTCCATGTTCCGTCTTCATTCTGGTATTTCAAGAGGCTGCTCATCATTTTGTGGTAGCCTTCCATGATGCGTTTGCGGTCTTTGTGATTTTCGGGAAGCTCTTTAAGCAGCTCGGTCAGACCGGCAGCCATCCAGCCGTTGCCGCGACCCCAGAAATAGGGCACGTCGGGAGCGTGATAGAACAGCCCGTTAGGTTTCTGCAGTTCGTCGAGGTATTTCACCATTTCGTGAGCGGCGCGGTCGAGGTATTTCTGGTCGCCTGTTGCACGATAGGCCTGTGTCTGTACGATAGTGATCATGTACATATCGTCGATCCACATGCGTGTCTGCCATGTGTAGCCGTCGTCGACAAGAGCTTTCTGTTCGGCATTAGCGTCGGCAGGCAGTTCCCACTGCGAGTCAGCATAAGGCATTCCCACCTCTTTATAGCGGTTGTCGCCGGTTGCGCAATACAAGCCGAGGGGCAGACTACCGAACATGTTCAGATCGACATGGTTCATAATTGGGCGCAACGCCTCTTCGTCGGTCAACAGATGCTCGAAGCGCTGTTTGAGAAGTGACATAAGAGTCTTGTCGTTAGCCAGGTCGGCGTAGCGCACAGCTCCGTTCCAATAGAAAGTTTCCGGATATGAAATCCATTTGCCACCGTGCAGGGCGTGCTTCTCGGTGGGGAAACGATAGGCAATGCGGCGTCCAACCTCGTCGGGTGTGTATCCCTCAGGGAAGTCGGTCAGGCGGCTGTCCTGCATGGGGAGTGCCTTGATTTTGATATTGCGGAACCACACTTCATCGCCATGATCCTGAAGCAGGATGTGGCCGTTTGTATTTCCGAAATTAGGCCAGTTCTTGTATTTGCTGTATGCAACAAGAGCGTCCCACTCTTTATTGTTGCGGTCGTATTCGAGAAGTTTCTCACCGTTCAGCCAATGTTCAACGTGGTTTCCGCGCACGATAACAGTAGCTGTATTGAAATCGTTGATGTTAAACGGTTTTGTTTCGGGAGCAGGAATAAGGTCGTAGAGTGAGCCGAGTTTGCGGTTGCCCTTAACACCGAGCTTTGCATCGGGGTGGCGCAGGTCGTCGAGAATCTGGAACTCACAACCGATAGCCGAACCTTTTCCTTTGTTCATGTCGGGGTCAACAAAATATTTGATACCGCTGTTGGCACCTTCTGTGATTTTGAAGTCGACCGACAAAATGAAGTCGCCATAAACATCGTCAGTAACGATGTCGCCTCCGTTGGTCGATTCGCCTCCGTCCGACGGCATCACCTTGAGTATGCCATCTTCGATCACCCAGCCTTTTTTGGGGAATTCGTTGAGTTTTGCTCCGCGCCAGCCATTAGTTGTCTTGCCGTCCCAGAGGAGTTTCCAGCCATCGGCAACCTCGGCAGGCGAGAGTGTGTTAGGTGTAGCGCTTGCTTCGGGGAGATAAGTATGAGCTTTGCCGCTGTAGATCGGCTTGCTGTTTTGTGCTGAAACAGCCGAACCTGACAGAGTCAAAAGCATTGAGAGTACTAAGAAACACTTTTTCATCGGAATGTTTGGTTTATTTAGATTGTTAAACGAGTTGTGTCCTGGTTAGATTTACAATAATATCTGTGATTTTTGATCTGATATTAGATGTCGCAAATGTAGAATTTAACATGTTTTCACCATGTACCGGATTGTGCCAAAAGTGTATTTATGCATTTATTCCCACGATTTTAACACATACATGCGTGAAACAGGAAAATTTAACGGCCTTACGGTCTTGAAAACACAAAGGCCGTTAAATTTTGATGTGTCATTCGCTATTTGCTAAGGCTGTTGACGAGCGATTTATTGGCTTTGCGCACGCGGTCTTCGTCAACTTTGATTACAGCGCGATCATAGGTCATGAGTCCGTTCACTTCGTTTTCAACGTCGGTGGTCTGAGTGTAGACAGCTCCGGTGTAACCTGCTTTCACCAGATCGAGGAGCTGGTTGATGTATTCAACATATTGGTCGGTTACTTCCTTGGGTGTGTTGAACTGAGTATATCCCCAGTTGCGGTCGGGCGACCAGATGTGATCTTTCACAACCAAGCCGATTCCACCGTATTCGCCGAGCACATTTGCACGTTCGCCGTCGAACAGAAGCATTTTCGGGCCCGGGTAATGGTGAATGTCGAGCATGTCGCCTATATGATAGTGGTTACCGCCACTTGCAGGGTTAACCAGACGGCTGGGATCATATTCCTTTGTCCAGGCTACGATTTCCGGACCTTTGAAGTGACCCCATGCCTCGTTGAATGGAACCCATGTCGAGATACAGGGATAGTTGTACAGTGCATCTATAATCTCTTTCCATTCACGACGGAAATTGGCTTCACTCTCAGCCGAACGTGTGCGCTCGGTTCCATCGAAATACTTGTGCATCTGCCATTCAGGACCACGGTCGCCGTTGGGCATATCCTGCCAGACAATTATGCCGGCACGGTCGCAGTAGGTGTACCACAAAGCGGGTTCAACCTTAACGTGCTTGCGAATCATATTGTAGCCCCAGTCTTTTGTTTTATCAACGTCATAGATCATCGCCTCGTAGGTCGGAGCGGTATACAGTCCGTCGGGCCACCAGCCTTGGTCGAGCGGACCAAACTGGAACAGGTCGTTGTTGTTGAGCTGCAGGCGAACGATGCCACCTTTGTCGCGTGCAATCGAGTATTTGCGCATAGCTGCGTAGCTGTTCACTTTGTCGACCGGCTTACCGTCGGCATACATTGTGATTTCGAGGTCGTAAAGGTTAGGTGCATCAGGCGACCAAAGTTTCACGTCGGCAGGCATAAACACCTCTATCGGTTGGTTGCCTATGCTCTTACCTGTAGCTACAACCTTGCCGTTATCCTTGACCACGACTTCGTTGACAACGTTCTGTGAGGGCTGCGAAGCTTCCACAGCAACAGAAAGCACATTCTTATCAATGTCCGGTGTGGTTCGGAGCGAAGCAATATGATTCTTGGCTACCGGTTCCAGCCAGACGGTCTGCCAGATACCGGTCACAGGAGTGTACCAGATTCCTTCGGGACGATTGGTTTGTTTTCCGCGGGGCTGATAGCCGTCAGACGTCGGATCGACAACCTTGACGGTCAGTTTGTTTTCACCTTTAGGATTAAGAGCCGGCGTGATGTTCAGGCTAAAGGGTGTGTAACCACCCTTATGTCCGCCGACCTTGATATCGTTAACCCAAACTTCGCACGCCCAATCGACCGCACCGAAGTTAAGCATCACGTCGTTGCCTTTCCATGCAGCCGGAACTGTGAACGAACGGTTGTACCACAACGCTTCGTTGCGTCCTACGCGTTTGCCGACTCCTGACAGACTCGACTCAACACAGAAAGGCACCAGGATCTTGCCCTGCCACTGCGATGGCGCGCCAGATTTGTCGGAAACGATAGCGTAGTTCCATTGTCCGTTAAGATTCTGCCAGTTGGCACGCTCCATAATCGGGCGAGGGTATTCTTTCCAAGGCATTACTGTGTCTACCTCGGCCGCCCAACGCGATGAAATCCGGTCGCCGGCGGGCTTATAGGCGACAGCCTGCACAGAACAAGCAGCAACGCCAAGAGCTATTAAAGCTGTTTTTAAGATATTCATGGATAATTATGTTTATTAAAGTTATATTACAAAGTTACTAAAAACCGATTGGTACTTCTATAAATTAAGAAATGCTATTGAGCAAATCGAGCTTACCTTCGTTAACAAGCTTCAGGATTAGCTCGCCAAACAATGTGTTCTGCCATGCAAACCATTCACGTGTGAAGTCGGAAGCGTCGTTAACATTGAACGACTCATGCATGAATCCGGTTTCATTGTCGGTATTCATCAGCATGGTTATACATTCTTTTATTTCGTTATCATCTTTAGATGTGAAAGCTTTCATCATCAGACTCATTGGCCAAGCCATGTCGTAGCCGATATGCGGACCGCCGATACCTTCGCCAGCCTTACCCGAGAAGAAATATGGATTATTTTTGCTCCATACGAATCGGCGGGTGTTCTGATAAATCTCGTCGTCAATATCGACATCGCCAAGATAAGGCATCGCCAGCAGGCTGGGAACATTTGCATCGTCCATCAGATGGTAGTTACCGAATCCGTCAACTTCGAAAGCATAGATTTTGCCGAATGTGGGATGATTATAGACTGCATATTGCTTCAGTGCAGCATCCACTTCATTAGCGAGAGCCGTGCAGCGTGCGCATCGGGTTTGATCACCGTTGACATCTTTCAGAATTTCAGCTGCCTTGCGCAGACTTGTCACAGCAAAGAAGTTGGACGGAACCAGATACTGGAACGTTGTTGCGTCGTCCGACGGGCGGAAACATGAAACAATCAGTCCGCAACCGCTCACCGGTGCACCCCAGCCGCCATTACACATTGTGTCGAGCTGACGTTCGGTTTTGCGCTGGAACTTATATGGCCCACGGTTGTCTTTGCGCTGCTGCGCTGTGAAAGTTGCTAAAATTTTGTCGACAGCTTCGAGCCATTCGCCGTCGAACACACTTGTATCGCCGGTCACTTTCCAATATTCATAGGCAAGGCGCACGGGATAGCACAAAGAGTCTATTTCATATTTACGCTCATGCACCTCGGGACGCATATCGGTGTTGTCAGACATCCACTCGCCTCCGGTCGGACCGTCGTTGAATGCGTTGGCATACGGATCAAGTATGATACACTTGAACTGGCGGTTAATCACCCCGTTGATCATGTTACGTAAATTCTCATCCTGGTTAGCCAGCTGCACATAGGGCCACACCTGAGCTCCTGAGTCACGAAGCCACATTGCATGAATATCGCCGGTGTAAACAAACGTATCGTGTTTACCATCGTCGCCCACGCGGTAGTGAACGGTGGTGTCGAGAGTGTTGGGAAAGCAATTCTCGAACATCCAGGCCAGCTTCGGATTTGTGAGCAGGGCTTTCACACGTTTAATTTGCTGCTCAACTGCCTGCGAGTTGAACAACCGCGCACTCTGCTGCGGGCGGTTTGTCAACGTGTAGGCTTTGGAAGAGGCAACAGATGTATTGTCGCTTGCACACACATTGGCTCCCGTGGCCGAAGCTACCGCAGTCCCTGAGAGCAGCAAAGCAGAGAATATGATTTTAAATTTGTCCAGTGCCATTGGTAAGATTTAATTGGTTAAAAACTTTTTGTGAAGCAAATTTAAATTCCCAATTTTTAACATTTGTTACAACTATTGCCAAGATTGTATTATCATAGTATGTGCCGCGCGTGGATACACTTTTATCGCTTATGAATACACTTTCTTATACTTCGCTAAGGTATTCCGAAATCGCAGTATGACAAAAAGTCCCAACGCGGTTTATGTATTCAGTCGTGCCGTTTTTGTATCTTATTTTGCCAAAATCTCACTTTTAACACTCTTAAATGGCATTACAATGCAGAAAACACCCTCTCATCTAAACTTAGCCCGACACGCATTAGCGTGACTGAAAAGAGGGAATTTGCTTCAACAATATGCAACGAAGTGTTAACGCCAGGATACAATTAACTCCGTCGCACAACAATGCGTCGGAGTTAACTGAATCGGCAGAGCCGAGTGTCCTAATAGGACTATGAAAAGAAAGTAATCGAACGTTTCTTACTGGGGTTTGATTACAGCCGTCCAACCTCCATTGCGAGCCATTGTGACGGGAAGAGTTGTCGAACTTCCGACTTGCGAGACCTTGCGCCGATAGTCCATAGCCTGATTGTGGGCGTTGACGCCGTCGGCGAACGACTCCATTGTGTAGGAAACACCGGGCTGAAGGAAGTCGAGCGACACATTAAACTCGCGATGCTTTTCTTTGCCGTTCGCAATGCCACCAACATACCAGTTGTCACCCTTGCGCTTGGCAACAATGATGTATTCGCCCGGAACTGCCTCGATAACCTTGGTTTGATCCCAGGTAACGGGAACTGACGCGATATAGCGTGTGCAATCATCGTTGCGATAGTAGAGCGTCGGATTGTCGGCCAACATCTGCAATCCGCTTTCGAGAATCACAAACAAAGCCATCTGATAGGAGCGCGTTCCTATAGATGCCGAATTTGGGCGCCTCGATGCGTAACAATTGGGCTGCATGCTGATCATCGCTCCGGGAGTGTAGTCCATAGGGCCGACTGCATTACGCATAAATGGAAGATAAACTGTGTTGTCAGGCACACATCCGCCCATCTGCTCCATGCCGCGCACGCCTTCGTATGACAGCAGGTTGGGATACTTCTGCTCAAGACCGGCAGGCTTAAAAGCACCATGAAAGTCGACCAGAAGATTGTTTGCCGCTGCCTCGCGGATTACACGCTCGTAAAAGTTTACCATCCACTGATCGCTGCGATCCATAAAGTCGATTTTCAGACCCTTTACTCCCCAATCGGCAAAAGTTTTGAACAGATCGAAGTTGTTTTCAACGGTAAGCCATGTTAGCCACAGGAATACTCCAACGCCTTTTTCCTTGCCGTAGCGAACAATTTCGTGAACATCGACTTCCGGATTAGGAGTGTATGGGTCGCGGGTGTCAAGAGCCCAGCCCTCATCCATAATTATATATGGAATTCCATATTTGGCAGCAAAGTCGATGAAGTATTTATAGGTGTTCATGTTGAAACCTGACTCGAAATCGACATCGTCGCCGTAGGGCATAGCGCCATTCCACCATTCCCAGCTTGCAAGTCCCGGCTTTATCCATGAGGTGTCGTCAATAAGGTTCGCACCGCCAAGCTGTACAGCCAAAGTCTGCTCAACAATGTCGGCTGGTGTTCCAATAGCCATAAATCGCCAAGGGAACGATCGTTTGCCTGCTGTGCGGGCAATGTAGGGAGCCTCTTCGAGAATCTTCACACTACGGTCGCCGTCGTCGCCGAACTTCAGTGGAACTTTGGGAAAGGTGGCATAAAATCCGTTTTTGCCGTCGCCTTTGAGGAACATGCAAGGATAGTCCATAAGATCGCTTTCAGAAACAAGCACACACTGGCCGCCGTCGGCCTGCATCAGCACAGGAAGCGTCGACATCTTGTCGGAAGGAGTCCATTCGGCCAACGGCTTGTGGGTGTACATTTCTTCATAAGAAGTCTTAAAACCACCCGGCTGCTGAAGATTAGCTTTCAATCCGGGAACAAAAGTGACATCATAGATTTCGTTGTACACATCCATCGAATCCGGCGCCGCTGTAATAAATCTATGAGCAACGCCATTGTTGTAAGCACGGAATTCAACTGCATATCCGCCGTCCATATCAAGCGTCAGCGAATTGTAATTGTCATCTACTTCCGAATGCTTCAAGGGCACAACAGGTTTAATAGTGTCGGCAACCTTTTTTCGTGAAGTCTTCTTCACCTTAGGATTGACGCCATAGGCACGGTCGGCAGTGATGAGCGCAACTTTAGCTTTTTCAACAAGAGGACAACCGGAAGTTGTAACGCTATAACTAAGCGTATCTCCGGCCGAAACCACTATCGATTTTGCACCGTCAGGCGAAGTGAGTGTGTATGTTTTTGCTTTCGCCGAAGCACACAAAGGCACAAACGCGGCAGCTAAGAACGAAAGCGAGAGAAATAATATACTCTTTTTCATTATATATCATTTAAGTGTTGATTCTACCACAGGGAGAACTGTGCTCTCCATAATTTCATAGCCGGCATGTGTGGGATGCACTCCGTCTTTGCTCAATTCGGCAGGGAGCGAAATTCCATCGGGACTTACAAGCGCTGTGTAGTAGTCGACATACGGAATGTTGTTTAATGCAGCGTAACTGGCTATGCGGCTGTTGAGTTTCTTAATTTTCTCGGGGCCGTCAGTGACTGCGGGACGCCAGCCGAAAGCACGAGCCGGTAGCACTGAAGTTAGTATAACCTTAATTCCGTTTGCACGCGCCAGCTCCACCATCGACTGTATGTTGCCAAAAGTGCGGTCTTCGTTGTAGGGTCCGGTATTTTCTGCTATATCGTTTGTTCCGACATTAATCACCACGACTTCGGGCGAAAGATTAATCACGTCTTCGCGAAAACGCACCAGAAACTGATATGACGTCTGGCCACTTATGCCACGACCCACAAAATTATGACTATCGAAAAATTCAGGCCGCCATGAAGCCCAGTTGTCCGTAATGGAGTTACCGATGAAAACCGCCTTAACCCTACGACCTTTGTCGGCCAAGATAGTCTTGTTTGCGGCGTCATATCGTCCTATCTGCCCCCAGTCCTTATTGTCAGCTAAAAGTGAGAGTGCGCAGAAACCTACTGCTGTCGCACACAAAACAAATTTTCTTAACATTGCTGCGGTAATTTTGGTTATTTATCAGTCACAAATTTAAAGAATTCTGTACGCCCTTCTGTCCACTTCACTGACAAATGTGTATTCGTTCTATAATAATTTTTGGAAAGCAATGCGCGGAGAACCGTCTGCACAATAGATTGTACCACAACGTATGAATCCGAGTTGGTTTAATCCACGTAACATTGTTGCATTGTCCGCATGTGTATCCACGCGGATGTTGTCGATTTTGGTAAAACAAAAATCAATACATTTTCGAAGCATTCCGCTGCACGTACCGTCGGAAGCCAATCTGTGGACTGTTCCATACGGATTGTCATTCAACCAGCATCCGTTGTCTATTATCCTGTAAGTCGGATCTTGTCCGATAATGAAAGCGAAGGTCATCAGAATTCCGCCGTGATCGTCGGTGCCTACATAACTATTCCCGTTACGGATATCTGCTTCAATCAGCGTGCGCGACGGATAACCGTTGATCCATTGTGACATGTTTCCGTGTGAACGCATAAACACTTTGGCCGAGTCGTAAACCATCATTATGGCATCGACATCGGCCAAAGTGCTTTTCCGGATATGTATCATTTGATCAGTTTGCGGAGTCGAGTACAAATTCAGCTATCCAGCGACCTACCGACGAAGTTGTGCCCGAAGATGCCGGATCGATGTCCGGAGTGACCACACCGGCGTCGAGCGAAGCCGCAACCGCACGACGCACCAGCGCCCCCTCCTCCTGCAGCCCGAAGTATTCAAGCAACATCGCAACAGAAAGAATCTGAGCCAACGGATTTGCAATATTGAGCCCTGCGGCCTGCGGCCATGAACCGTGGATCGGTTCAAACACTGGCGTACCCTCGCCGAGCGATGCCGACGGAAGAAGACCCATCGAGCCGGAGATTACGGATGCCTCATCGGTGAGAATATCACCGAATGTGTTTTCCGTCACCATGACATCAAAGAAGCGTGGATCCTGGATGATGCGCATCGCCGCATTGTCGACATACATGAAATCGGTTGTCACGTCGGGATATTCCGGTGCCATTTCCTGAGCTACCTGGCGCCAAAGGCGCGAGCTTGCAAGAACGTTTGCCTTGTCGACCACTGTCAGATGCCGACGACGGCGCATAGCGTAGTCGTAGGCAACGCGCAGAATGCGTTCAACTTCCGGACGGGTATAGATACATGTGTCGTAAGCCTCATTGTCGGTCTGATGTTTTTTACCGAAGTACATGCCCCCGGTGAGCTCACGGATGCATACGAAATCGGCTCCATCAACTATCTCGGCACGCAGCGGTGACTTGTGCAGCAGACACGCAAATGTTTCCACTGGGCGCACATTGGCATACAGCCCCAGACTCTTACGCATGGCAAGCAAACCCTGTTCGGGACGCACTTTAGCGGTGGGATCATTGTCGTACTTCGGATGGCCGATTGCCGAGAACAGCACGGCATCGCTGCGACGGCACAACTCTAGGGTTTCATCAGGGAATGGATTGCCTACTGCATCGATTGCTGCGGCTCCGACAAGACCATATTCCAACTGGAGCTCATGTCCGAAGCGGTCGCACACAGCAGTGAGTACGTCGACGCCCTGCGCCGATATTTCAGGCCCGATACCGTCGCCGGGCAAAACTGCGATTTTCAATTTCATATAATCAGATAATTATTGATAGGAATTCAGCATCTTTATTGTGGCTTGTATGGCAGCCTCTGTCTGGTCGGCATCAAGACCGCGGGTTTTCATTGTGTGGCCGTGATTGTTCCAAGTAATCACCGTGTGAACCAGTGCATCGGTGCGACCACCGGGAGGAATGCTCACAGAATAATTTGTCAGAACAGGAATCTCGCGTTTGAGTCGTCGCGAATAAATTTTGCGTACCGCATGCATGAACGCGTCGAACTGACCGTCGCCCACAGCCGATTCCTGATACTCGTTGCCGTCAATTTCCAGCTTGACAGTTGCCGTGGGACGGAGCCCACTGACAAGATTCAGAGCGTAGTTTATGAGCCTTACATGTTGCGCAACAGCAGCGTGTTTCAGCACATCGGCTACAATGAAAGGCAAATCGCCTTGTGTGACAAGTTCTTTTTTGTCGGCAAGCTGAATGACTCGGGCAGTAACCTTGCGGATATCGTCCTCTGTAAGCTCTATTCCGAGAGCCTCAAGATTTTTGCGTATATTGGCGCGACCCGAAGTTTTGCCGAGCGCATACTCGCGCTCGCGCCCGAAACGTTCGGGAAGCAAATCGTTATAATACAGCCGGTTTTTATTGTCGCCGTCGGCGTGCACACCGGCACATTGCGTGAAAACGCTGTCGCCGATGATAGGTTTATTCGGAGGAACGGATATGCCTGAGAACGACTCCACGATGTGCGAAACTTTGTTTATGCGCGATTCGTCGATTCCTGTTGTGCCGCGAAGCTGGTCGTGGATTACAGCAACCGAACTTGACAATGCAGCATTACCGGCACGTTCGCCCAGACCGTTCACCGTGCAATGGATGCCTCGCGCACCCCCTTTGACAGCAGCAAACACGTTGGCAGTAGCCAAATCGTAATCATTGTGGGCATGAAAGTCGAAATGAATTGCCGGATAAAGCTTCACCATTTGGTGCACATAGGCCAGAGTGTCATAAGGATTCAGCACTCCAAGCGTGTCAGGTAGCATGATGCGCTTTACAGGCAGCTTGCTGACAGCCTTCATGAGCGCCAACACGTAATCCCGTGAATGTTTCATGCCATTCGACCAGTCTTCGAGATACAGATTCACATCGAGGCCGGCCGAACGGGCACGCTCAACCTCGTCGGCAATAGTGCGGAAATGCTCCTCGGGAGTTTGGCTGAGTTGCAGCCGACAATGCCGCTCCGATCCTTTTGCCAGCAGGTTAATGACACGTCCACCCACACCGCATACCCAGTCGACCGATTGACCGTGGTCGAGAAAGCCGAGCACCTCAACAGCTTGCAAATTACCTGTATTGCGGGCCCAGGCGCAAATACGCGCAACAGTTTCGCGTTCACCGTCTGACACTCGCGCCGAGGCCACCTCTATGCGGGGCACGTGAAGCTCCGACAGAAGCAACCGCGTGAGAGCCATTTTTTCAGGTGTGCTGAACGACACACCCGAAGTTTGCTCTCCGTCGCGCAACGTTGTGTCAAGGATTTCAACGTACATGGTGCCGTTTATGCATGCTCTGCTTCCCAGGCTTCAACTGCATCGCGTTTCGACAAAAGATAGTCGATATCGTCAAGGCCATTGAGCAGACACTCTTTTTTGTAAGGATTAATATCGAAATGTTCGCTTTTGCCTGTAGCGAGGTTTGTGATAGTCTGCGACTGCAGATCGACTTCAATTTCAGTCAGCGGATTGTCGTTTATCGACGTAAACAACCCGGCAAGGAATTCAGGAGTCACTGTCACAGGCAGCACAAAAGAATTCAATTCATTATTACGGTGTATGTCGGCGAAAAAGCTCGACACCACAACGCGAAAGCCATAGTCGTGGATAGCCCATGCGGCATGTTCGCGCGATGAACCCGATCCGAAATTCTTTCCGGCCACAAGTATACAGCCTTTGTAGGTCGGGTTGTTGAGCACAAAATCGGGGTTTGGAGTACCGTCGGGACGATAACGCCAGTCGCGGAACAGGTTTTCACCAAAACCTTCGCGCGATGTGGCTTTAAGAAATCGTGCAGGAATGATCTGGTCTGTGTCGACATTCTCCATTGGCAATGGAACAGCAGTGGAGCGTATGGTTGTAAATTTTTCGTGCATGGCGTTGTTACTACATTAATGTACGTGGATCTGTGATTTTTCCGGTGAGAGCAGCCGCAGCAGCCACAAGCGGGCCGGCGAGAATTGTTCGGGAACCGGGACCCTGACGGCCTTCGAAATTGCGGTTCGAAGTTGACACAGCCAGACACCCGGCCGGAATTTTGTCGTCGTTCATAGCCAGACATGCCGAACATCCGGGCTGACGCAGTTCAAAGCCGGCTTCCGTAAGGATCTTATCAATTCCGGCTTCGACTATCTGACGGTGCACGCTCTGGGATCCGGGCACGAGCCACACCGTCACGCCGTCTGCTTTCCTACGTCCTTTCACCATATCGGCAAATGCCTGAAAGTCGCTTAGGCGTCCGTTGGTGCAAGAACCCAGAAAAACATAGTCGACAGGTGTTCCTTCAAGCTTCTGACCCTTTGAAAATCCCATATATGCCAATGCTTTATCGTGCGAAAGCGCACCGGCTTCATCGCTGCCTGCATAGCCGGGAACAGTATCAGTAATGTCCATTCCCATTCCCGGATTTGTACCGTAGGTGAGGCGCGGACCGATTTCTGCAGCATCAAATGTGATTTCACGATCGAAAACTGCCCCCGGATCGGTGGGCAAAGTGCGCCAATAGGCCACAGCCTTATCCCATGCTTCACCCTTGGGTGCAAATTCGCGGCCTTTCACATAGGCAAATGTTGTTTCGTCGGGAGCAATCATTCCGCCTCGTGCACCCATTTCAATCGACAGATTGCAGACTGTCATTCGCTCCTCCATGGTCAACGCACGAATGGCCTCGCCGGCATATTCCACGAAATAGCCTGTGGCACCTCCGGTGGTCATTTGGGCAATTATATACAAGGCCAGATCTTTAGCAGTCACTCCTTTGCCCAATCTTCCTTCTATGTTGATTCGCATCGTTTTCGGACGTGGCTGGAGAACACATTGCGATGCCAGCACCATTTCAACTTCCGATGTGCCGATACCGAATGCAACAGCTCCGAAAGCACCGTGGGTCGAGGTATGACTGTCGCCACAAACAATTGTCATGCCCGGCAATGTCAGTCCGTTTTCAGGACCGACAACATGTATAATTCCATTCTTCGGATGACCCAGATGATAATGTGTCAGCCCGAACTCAGCGGCATTGGCAGCCAGTTGCGAAACCTGTTTTGCCGACACCGGATCAGCGATAGGCAGATGCTGATTAACAGTGGGAGTGTTATGATCGGGCATACATATGACACGTTCGGGACGGAACACCCCAAGTCCACGCCGACGCAGTCCGTCGAATGCCTGCGGACTGGTCACTTCATGACAATAGAGTCTGTCGATATACAATTGTGTCGGACCGTCGGGAATCGCCTGAACCGTGTGGGCATCCCATATTTTGTCGAAAAGAGTTTTAGCCATTTTTGCAGTGTTAATGAACAAATTTGTTTATTGCATCGATGAATGCCTCGGCACTAGCGGCTATAATGTCGGTGTTAGCCGAAAATCCGTAGTAGTTGGTGCCATCGTACTCAACGGTCATATGCACCTTACCGACATCATTGCTACCTTTGTTTATTGCCTGTATGAGAAACTCCTTGACAAGCATTTTGCGCCTTATGATTATCTTGATTGCCGATATTGCTGCATCGACCGGACCGTTGCCCGAAGCACAAGCCTCGAATTTCTCGCCGGCAATGTCGAGCCCTATGGATGCGACCGACTTTACGCCTACTCCGGAGGTCACCTGCAGATAGTCGAGCTTCAGGCGACGTGCCGACTTGCGATGCTCGCCTGCGAGCATCAGCACATCGTCGTCGTTAATCTCTTTTTTCTTGTCGGCAAGCGCCAGAAAGGCTTCATATGCTTTGTCGAGAGCCTCTTTTTCGAGTTCGATTCCCAATACATGCAGACGATGCTTTAAGGCTGCGCGTCCAGAACGTGCTGTGAGCACAATTGAATTTTCATCGACTCCGACATCTTTCGGGTCTATGATCTCATAACTCTCGCGATTTTTCAGCACACCGTCCTGGTGTATACCCGAACTGTGAGCGAATGCATTTCGGCCTACGATAGCCTTGTTGGGCTGAACGGGCATATTCATCAGTGACGACACCAGCTGGCTGACGCCACATATCTTGGTTGTATTAATGTTTGTTTCTATTCCAAGTTCCGGATGCGCCTTGAAAATCATTGCAACCTCTTCAAGCGAAGTGTTTCCGGCGCGTTCGCCGATTCCGTTGATTGTCACCTCGGCCTGGCGGGCACCTCCGAGAATGCCCTGCACTGTGTTCGCAGTTGCCATGCCAAGATCGTTATGACAATGAGTGGCAATTACCGCACGGTGTATGCCGTCGACATGCTCCATCAGATAGCGTATTTTGTCGCCAAACTGCTCGGGCAGACAATAGCCCGTGGTGTCGGGTATGTTCACAACCGTAGCACCGGCTTTGATAACGGCCTCTATGACGCGGGCAAGATATTCATTGTCAGTACGGCCGGCATCTTCTGCATAGAACTGTACGTCGTCGACAAATCGTTTGGCATACTTCACGGCTGCAACCGCGCGTTCAAGAATCTCCTCGCGATTCGAGTTGAATTTATAGCGGATATGCGAATCCGACGTTCCTATGCCTGTGTGGATACGTTTATGCTTTGCATATTGAAGTGATTCGGCTGCCACACGTATATCGTTTTCTACCGCACGTGTCAACGCACAAATCGTGGGCCATGTAACTGCCTTGGATATTTCCATCACGGAATTAAAATCGCCTGGCGACGAAACCGGGAAACCGGCCTCTATCACATCAACACCCAGCTCCTCCAGATGCTTTGCCACCTCGATTTTTTCAACGGTGTTCAATTGACATCCGGGCACTTGCTCACCATCGCGAAGCGTGGTGTCGAATATAAAAAGTCTATTGCTCATTAAAACTAAAGTAATACTGTCAAATTCTATTTTCGACTGCAAAATTATAGTTATTTGCCCTAAAAAGCAAATAACTATAAACAAAAGTAATGCAAAAATTTAAAATAGAATTTTATGAGCTATATTCTACAGAGCTGTTTCCGGCTCCACATACACATAGGCTCCGAGGTCGGGAGTTACGAGCGAGCGCTCATTTCCATAGAAATCGACATTCGCTTCCCGCAACGTTAGCTGAGGGTCGGCCATTCCTATTGCAAATGATCCGGGGCGAAGACGATAATCAAAATGATAATCCTCGCGCACTGTATAATACATCGGATCCTTGCCCCAGATTATATCCAGAAAATTATTGTCGTCTGTGCCGTTGCTGCGAATCAGACAGCGACGCAACTTGACATCCATTCCATCGAGGGTTCCCGGACTGACGTCCGCGCCAAGGCCATAGATAATGCAATTGGCAACATCGGCCGTGATTTCCTGACCAGCAAAAGTGAGAGCAGCACCGGATATGCCTGAGAACAGATAATTGTTAGCCAGCGTACAGTGATTTATAACATGCCGACCGCTGGCAAGATTAACCAGACCGGCTCCGCCTTCGGAGAACTCACATCCGATAGCCGTAATATTACGTGCCTCCGATGAAAGCACGGTCGACTGGGAATTGGTCAGACGACAGCGCAACAAAGTCAATTCCGGTTCAGCGACACGGCCGTCGTCCTGACGCTGACGGCATTGCACACCATAGACAGTGTTACGAACAATCGTATGCTCCATCAGATTCTGTTTACTGTCAGGGCCAAATTCAATGCCCATCCACTGTCCCGACATAATCTCGTAGGGAATGCGGCCCACAACCTGATCGAAACGGTCGCCATCCATCATCACCGGAGCCTGCCAGGTGCCATTGCTAACCAACGTCCCGTCAACCTTCAAAATAGCTTTGTCATGGAAATGAAGCCTAACACCAGCGTCAAGAGTGAGTTTGGCACCCTGATTCACGACAATGCTTTTCATTATACGATAAGGGTTTTCTGCAGTCAACGTCATGTCAGAATTCACTTCCAGTTCGTCTATTGTAGTAACATTTTCTGAAAGGGCATTTAGCACGACAGTGCTTTCAACTCCGTTGACAACAAAATCCATATGAGCATTGTACTCCACAACACCCGGAGCCGGATTTTGCGGAAAAGTTGCTTCGACAAGCACAAAAATAGAATCATTGCCGCGTATTTCGACATTGTTGAAACTTGTGCCGGCAATACCGTCGACATTTATTCGCCACGACACATCGCTGTCTGATTCGCGCAACTTGATCGATGCAATGCTGATGCCTTTGCTGTTGCGGTTATAGACTTTAAATGTACGCGTAGGCGTACCCTCGCCTGCAAAAGTGTAGCCGATGCGCAATGTGTCGGTTGAATACATCGGTTGCGCCGAGGGAGAAGTTGTAATGCTGTCGTCGATACAAGAGGTGACAACGGCAGCGAGCAATAATATGGTCGAGTATAAGAATTGTCGCATAAATTATAGTTTTTAGGCTTATAATTAACGCAACTAATTGGCTGTTTATTGTGTCGGCATATATGGTTGACATTCAATCAAGGAATAGCACGAATCAACAGGCTCGGAAATAATCGAATTATTACTATTTTTGCCGTACACAACTTTCAAATGAGAATGCCTATGCAAAACAACAGAAACGTAATTTATTGGCTGGCATCTACCTTTACTGTAATGATTCTATTGCCATTTGCGGTAGAGAAGCTGGCTTCTGAATGTTCAGCAATGCTACTGTGTATGCTTATATTTTTGGCAATAAACCCCGGCTATTCCGCTTTGCTGGGCTTCAGTTGTGGGAAAAGTATACGCCGGATGTGGTATCTTCCATTAATCTTTTCAGTCGCATTTCTGATCGGGACGTGGCTCTAAACACGGCGCACAGCCATCGGGAGAATCAAGGCAAGTATCAGCCCTCTGAGGGTGAGAAATGTCAGGAAAGCCAGCCATAGAACAGAGTTTCCATAAACGCCAAAGTGTTTTGTCAACACTATAATAACAAAATATGTCACAGTTGCAGCGAATGTCGACAGTAACATACTGCGCGTAGCAGTCAGACCGATATAGACACCGTCGAACATAAATGCCGCCACCGACAGAACCGGCACCGCACAAACAACCCACTTCAATTCATCGACTCCGGCTACTACATCGGCGTTATCGGTCAGCAAACCAGTTATCTGGTGAGCCGCTCCGCCATATACTGCTAAGAACAACACTGCCATTATCACGCACCACATTCCCAGATGACGTACCGTGCTCCATAACCCCGCGCGGTCGTGCGCACCGGCATATTTGCCACACAATGCCTCGCCACTGAACGCAAATCCGTCCATGAAATAAGAAAAGAACATAAAAAATTGCATTATAACGGCATTGACGGCAAGGGTCATATCGCCCATACGGCCTCCGAATGCTGTCATCGCGTAAGGCACGACAAGTATACACGCCGAACGCAACATAAGGTCGGTGTTCACTCTAAAGAATCGGCGCAGATCAATATTCGAAGAAAACGCTTTCAACCCACGCAACAATTTGCGTTCGCCTGACAAACGCTGTGCAAGCGCGAGCGAAATCAACAGGCCACACCAGTTTGCTGTCAGTGTCCCTACGGCAACGCCAACAAACCCTACTTTGCCACCGAACACCAACGTAAAGCTCAACACAATATTTATCACATTGACCGATATAGCCACTATCATCGGATAAACCGTGTTCTGGTTTCCTATCATCCAGCCAGTGACAGTCATCGTGGCCAACAATGCCGGAGCAGACATTACAACCAACATGAAATAGCGCACGGCGAGCATGCCGGTATACTCCGGCACACCCAATATAGCGATCATCAGTTTCGAAAGTGGATAACTCAACACTATCAGCGCCACACCTATCGCCATTGCAAGCACGAACGAAACGGTGAAGATGTTGCGGCTCAGCTCGTCGTCGCCACGTCCGTAGGCTTCTGCGCTCAACCCGGTTGTACCCGCACGCAAAAAGCCAAACAGCCAGAAGACAGCATTACACATTATTGTTCCGGCAGCAACGGCGCCCATGTAATGTACCGAACCCATGTGGCCGGTGATAAATGTATCGCTGAGTCCCAGCAGGGGCACTGTAATGTTGCTGAATATCGCCGGAACTGCAAGACGTAATATGTCGCGATCAATCTTATTTCTGATCATTTTGCCAATACTTCATCGATAATTTTCCGGACGTCGCGGTCGTAAACGCCCTCAACAGGAGATGCTCCCCCGACAGAACAATGCATTGTTCCGGTGCGGTCTATTATATAAAGTACAGGTGTCAGACCACCGGTGAAATATGTGTCGACAACACTACTTTGCCGGTCGATTGCCACAGGAAACGATATCTTATATCGCTCTTTCAGATTAGAAAGAGCACCGGTCTGCATTGTAGGTTCGCTATACACCCCCAACACCCTGACTCCGGCCGACGCATAATCGGCCGAGATCTTGTCGAGAACCGGCATTATCTGCCGGGCATGAGGACAGGTTGCTGACGTAACCAACAGCAGAAGAACCTTATCGCGATAGTCGGCCAGTCGCAATGTATCTCCACCGACTTCTATTAATTCAAAATCAGGAGCAGGCTTTGACGCAAGCCCATGACGCAGTTGCTTAATTGCTTCATATCGTTTCCATATTTCTCTTCCGTCGTTTTCAGAATCAAAACAAGGCGCGCCGTCGACATTAATCTTATCTATAGAAAATTCATCCGGGCTGAGGTCGCCGAACTCAATATTATTGATTTCCTGCACTTCAAGAAACGGAGGATTCCCTGACTGATAAGATATTCGTCTGGGAAGGCTGTCTGTTTTATTTATCAGCAACTCGTAGACACACTCCGGATAAGGGAACGACATCATCTCACGAGGTTTGCCATAGAAACATATCCTGGCCACATCGCACGGAATATCGCCCGACACCAACCAGTTATCCCCGCAATCGGTGATGCTGATTTTTATGTCGCGATCCGAGGTCAGAAAATAGTCGAGAATCGAAGTCGCATGATTGAAAAATGGCGGGCTCACAGTCTTAAAGCCAAACGATATTCCGTCCGACCGGGTTATATACCCAGCCTTTTGACAATAATAAACCGAGTCGCCGAAATAAGCCCTTGAGAACATCTTTTTTCCCTCATCTCTCGCAACATATTTGGCTAACAGGCTCGTATCTGCCGGATTCTTGCATTCAACGTATTCCGACTTTTTTTCGGATATATAAAACGAATCACCAGGAACATAAGTGCGCATAACTAACCCATATCGAACTGAATCGACCGCACTGACTGCCTTGAGAATCGAGCTGAGAAATTCCTTTGTCGACTCCGCGTTTCCTGCCGAAGCAGCCGGTTGCGCTGCAACCAACAATAAAGAAGTAGCCGCGAATAATAATCCTAAATAAAATCGTTTCATAATACTTCGGTTTTTTTTGCAGATTGCCCAGCAATACACTGCTCAATCTTGATATCCATTTGCTAAATTACGCATTAATAGCGAATAACGCACAATTATTCTTTCGAATTATTTGTAACATGTTCATTTTTGTTGTATCTTGCAACAAAATAAATCCTAAACAGCGATGTGCAAAACCCTATCTAAATTTTTCTTCGCCTCACTGGCAGTTATATTCTCTGTAGTGCCGGCATTTGCTTCAGTGAACCTGTACTTCAACATTCCGACAGCCAATCAAATGAACATCAGCCTTAACAACGACGATGAATACACGATTGTCACAGCCGGAACCGATCCGTTTGTATCCACTACAGGTTTACTCCGCTCTTTAGCCGACGATGAGGTTTTGCTCACGTTCGAATATTGCAGCACGGCGGCAACCGACCATCTTCAGTTCTTCTTCGGTCCGTCATACTCCGAGTTGCGTTCGAAACGCTGTGCCGGGCTGCCAAAATCGCCGGGCTGGTCAACCTATACATTAAATATCTCCGAAGAAATACGCAACTTTGTGTGGGGTGCACAAAGTTCATTCATGCGCTTCGATTTCGGTGCCACTCCGGGCGTAGGAATCATTATACGACACATCCGCATCACATCGGTTGACAACGATCCGGGGTGGACTCCCGACAACCGCAACCCCTCTTTCGACGAAACGCTGCAGCTTGGTCTTCCGGTGATCGACATCACAACCGTCAACAACGAGGAACCGAAGTGCGACTATGTGCAGGCACCACCCGGGAGCATCGGAGCCGGCATCCGCAATGCAACCAAAGTGCCCGGACGCGTATGCCGTTATGAGCCCGACGGAACGCTCTCTTTCGACAGCGGCGACTACCTGAAAGGCGAAACCGGAATGACAATAAAAATCCGTGGCAATACAAGTGCCTACCAAGCACGCAAACCTTACAAAATCAAACTGCAATCGAAAGCCGACCTGCTTGCACGAGGCAATAAGAAATTCAATGACAAAAACTGGCTGCTGCTCAACGACTACGACATGATGCACCGCAACGGTTACTGGGTCAACGAACTGATCGGTATGGACTGGACTCCGCAGAGTCAATATGTCAACGTCCGCATTAACAACGAGTATCGCGGCGTTTATCTGCTCTGCGAAGCAGTCGAGCGCAACACCGACTGCCGCATCGATGTGTCGAAAAACGGTTTCATAACCGAGCTCGACGCCTACTGGTGGAACGAAGACGGCTATGTTCCCTCCAACGCAAGTCCGACTTGGAACTACACATTCAAATACCCCGACTACGAAGATATCACTCCCGAACAACTGAAATATGCCGCAAACGCCATGGCACAGTTCGAGCATTCGGTTCAAACCGGCATGTACCATTACTACATAGACAGCGAAACCTTCGCTGCCTGGGCAATGGGACACGACATTCTCGGCACAATCGACTACGGCGGATCAAACATGTATTTCTCTAAATACGACAACACTACAAATTCAAAAATACGGCGTCCGACAATGTGGGACTTCGACTCAAGCGAACAGAGTGCCGACTCATGGAGCAACACCCACCTGCACCATCACGGCCAGCTGTTTAAGAACCGAAACACCACCTTTGTCCGCGCCTTCGCACGCCTGTGGCAATACACCGGTCAGTTTGTGTGCGACAAAATGGTTGAACGCCTATACGAGTTCAAACAAAGCGAGGAAGCAGCCGCCTACGATCGCTCGGCAACTGCCACCAATCTTCATTGGGGACTTTCGCTTAAACCCTCAGCACAGTGCACCCTGCGTTCAATCAACTGGTACAAAACACGTGGCAAATGGTTGTCAAAAGCCATGCAGGCCTTCAGCGACTATTTCGAAACCACCGGCACCGACAACATCGAATCTGAAACTGCAGTTATGGTGAATGGCCGTACAATCAACACCGCCGACTCTTCTCCATTTTCGGTTCACACTACCGACGGACGCACTATTGTCAGACAATCGACCACACCGGTCGAAATCGCTGTACCCGGACTCTACATCATCGTCCACCGCTCCGGCACCCAAAAGATCATCATCCATTAAGAGCGTGTTTGATAAAAAAAGTTAACGGCGGGGTTGCATATCGCGGAGGGATTTTGATTGTGCGGGCGAGGGAGCGTAGCGAGCTACGTGACTGAGCCAAACGGCCAAAAGCACCCGCGATATGCAATCTATAGGGAATATTCTTCAACTTAGCGCGTTAATCTTGCGTGAAAAACATAATATTACTAAACGCCACACAAAAACGGTGGCTGAAATGATATTGCAAGATTTATTCTATATCATTAAATATTAAATCATTAGAAGGTATTCTTTATCTGCTACGCACAGGTTGTCAATGGCGATTATTGCCACCTCAATTTGGAGCGTGGCAAACCATCTGTCACCAGTATCGGAGTTGGAGCGAGCGCCCATGGTTTGGACGGATGTTGCGACACTTGCTTCACCAACGGCGTAAACGTAATAAAAAGCATCCAAACCCATCTACCGTTGTTTTGGACAGTCAAAGCAGCCGATCGGGATTATCGTCTTCCGAAAAAGGAATTGACACAAATGCATCAAAGCAATAAAACGGCATATTGCCGTTGACTCCGACGGAGATGTGCAGTGCGTAAAGTCAAATTTCGGCACTTCGGAATTTGTCCAGCTTGAATGGCGGTGGGTGGTAGAGCGTACAATTGCTTGGTTAGATAATCTCCGCAGACTCTGTCGCAACTACGAACACGCCTATCATACAGCACGATGTATGATTCGTATGGCAATGTTTATCATTCTGATAAAACATCTTTAGAGTCAGAGACACTTTCCACGTTTCAACTTCCATTATTTTAACTATTGCAAGGCGGTGATTGAGAAGAAAATACCATCGCCTCGGCCCCTCGTTAACTTTTCTTGTCAAACACGCTCTAAATCACATAAAACCAACCTGTTTTGCAAATTGTTAATGTATTGACATCAATCGACATTAACAATGAAACAGGTTATTGAACTCAAACGCGCCTACGACCCGGAATCGTCAACCGACGGTTTCCGGGTTTATATCGACCGTCTTTGGCCGCGCGGTCTGTCGCACGAAACATTCCACTACGATCTCTGGGAGAAAAACATCTCCCCGTCGACCCAACTCCGCGAGTGGTTTCACGCAGACCCCGATCACCGTTGGAATGAATTTGTCGAACGCTATCATCAGGAATTAGCAACTAATCCCGAGTTCAGCAAATTCCTGAATTCGATTGCCGGAAAACCTGTTGTTACGCTACTCTACTCATCGCACGACCTCGCCCATAACAACGCTGTCGTGGTGCGAGAGGCTATCGCCAACAAAAATTCTTAACCGTTCATATATAATAAAATCGGGGCACCCGATTGGGCACCCCGACTGTCTGTTTCTGCGTCAGCAGACAAATTCCGACTTGCTTTATTTCACAAGTTCTTTACTTGTCTTAACTGTTCCGTCGGCATACACTGTGCGAACAACATAGAGTGTATTTGCAGCAGGAACAGCTACCTTACGGCCGGCTACATCGTAGTATTCAACCGATACGGCCTCTCCGGCAGCCTCAACTGTGTCGATGCCTGATGTCGCAATATCGAATACACCTTTGTTCAACATCGACAGTTCTTCCTGTGCCGAAAAACCTTTGATAGTGTACACGTGCTCGGAATTATTTGCGAGATTGCTGAATGTATAGCTAACGTTACTTGCAGCAGCTTTCTCGCCCTCGATTGTGGCAACTTCAACATCGTCGAGCAGGATGACATAACGAACAGGTGTACCACCATAGATGTCGTCAGAATATGTTTCCCAGCTGACGGTAGCAGAATTTCCGCTTACTGTCACCGATGCAGGCATTGGCAGAACATCTTCGAAAGTCATATTCGGATACAGACTTTCCCATGCAGCTTTATATGCTTCGGCTGTTCCCTTAGGACATTTAACCACTGAAGCGACTGCTATTGTGTTTTGACCATTAAGAACCGGAGGGATGGGCGCAAAGCAATAGAGTGCTTTCAGGTTGTTGCAGCCCGAACCAAGAGGCGAAAGTTCTACAAGAGTCGAAGGCAGGCTGATCCATTCGGCCGATGAGCAAGAACCCATCACCGAGAAGGCGCTTTCGCCCACGATACCGATATTCTTAAGTCCTTCCGGGAAGAGCATCGATGATATTCCCAGTGCTGACAGAGAGTTATTACCCAGCACTACATTATAAGCATTGTTGTTGGGCATACGCACCGATTTAATGCCACGGCACATGAAGAACGCTGTGTTTCCGATTTCTTCAAGTGAATTGGGGAAATCAAGAGCCTCCAGACTGTAGCTCATCGCAAAGGCCGACTGGCCAATTGTTTTCAGATTGGGCGAGAATTTAACTCTCTTGATTGTCTGGTTCTGATTAAATGCAAATGCCAGAATATCCGTAACTGTTTCGGGCATCTCGCACTCTTCGCGTCCGCCGGCAAATGCCATAATTTCGGTCTGTGCCTTGTTGAGCAGACAACCTTTGTACCCGCTGTAATTCTTATTGCCTTCGGCTACATTAATGTCGACAAGGCTTGTACACTGAGTGATCAAGCTGCCTCCGATCGAGTCAACTTTTTCCGGGATATTAAGCTCCTTGAGGCTTGAGCAATATTGGAAAGCACCACCACCAAGCCAAATGAGCGATGAAGGCAGTTCGATTGATTCAAGACCGGTGCATCGGTTGAATGCATTTCCATGAATTTTCACAAATCCTTCAGGGAATTTCAGAGATTTAATACTTTGACAGCCATAGAATGAGCTTTCGCCGATTTCCAACAAACCGTCGGGGAGTTTTACATCGGCCAGCGATGAACATCCATAGAATGTCGTGCCGGGAATAAAAGTCAGATGCTGAGGCCACTCAATCGAAGTCAGACCTGCGCAGCCATAGAACATACCATCCGAAACTGTCTTTATTCCAGCAGGGAATTTAAATTCTTTGATCGACGAACATTCATAGAAGGCATTCGCACCAAGCGTTTCAACTCCGGCAGGAAGGGTTACATCTTTCAGTGCCGCACATTTGAAGAAAGCCTGATTTCCTATTTCCTTGAGGCCTTCGGGAAACTCTACTGTTGCCAGTTTCGAACAGTTGCTAAATGCTCCCGTACCAATTGTTTTGAGTGTCGAAGGGAGTTTCAACGTTTCCATACCGCAATTGTAGAAAGCGTTACCTTCAATTGTTTCCAGGCCCTCGTTGAAATTGATTGTTTTAAGCGAGGTGTTATTCTGGAAAGCCGTATTGGCAAGAGTTTTCAGCGCTGCAGGCAAAGTTAACTCAACCAAGCTTGAACATGTTGAAAAGCCAAACGAGTTAATGGTAGTAAGATTTTCAGGCAACACCAGCGAGGTCAGACCTGTACAGGTTGAAAAGCAACTCTGTTCAACAACTGTAAGAGTTTTGGGTAGCGAAACAGAGGTCAGGCCCGAACATTTATAGAACGACCATTTGCCAACTTCAGTAACGCCTTCTTCAACTACTAATGTTGCAAGGTTTGTACATTCCTGAAATGCCTGCTGGCCCACAGCTGTCACTGTATATTCGACATTGTCGACTGTCACTTTGCCAGGAATAGTAACCGACGTAAATTCTTTATACGCCTCGTTGCGGGCAACAGTTGCTGTTTTCGCATCCTGATTCAGATCTATAGTACAAGTTCCCGACCTGCACTGCATCAGCCCATGCGGACGCGGCCAAAAACAGGCTCAAGCACACACCGGCTGTGCGATAGAATTTCACAAATTTGTTCATAGGGATTCTGATTGATTATTAACTGAAATAATTACAAATACTTTCTGAGTAAATACTGAATTTTATGCTCTATTTATTGGATATTGCTCGTTGAATTTACATATTGCACCGCAAATTTAATAAAATTAAGTATAAATTGCACTATTTATCAATTTTATTTTCAACATTGAACCTGATTTCTGTGTTTTTCTTTCAGTTTGACTTGAACCGAACATTTGCTTAAGTTAAAAAATGTTCATTACGGAAATTTTTCTTTATTTTATTATCCGCGCTTAAAAAAAAGTATTACCTTTGCGTCGAAATTAACTTTCGGCGCCTATGTATCACTTATTCAAAGTCGAAAGAATTCGCCAAGAAAGTATATATTTATCTACATATTAAAGTTTTACGCAAAATGAGCAAACTCGATCTTACCCAGTATGGTATCAAAGATACCGTTGAAATCGTGCACAACCCTTCTTATGAAGAGCTGTTCAAGGAAGAGACTCTCGCCTCGCTGGAAGGTTACGAAAAAGGTACACTCACCGAACTCGGCGCAGTAAATGTGATGACAGGTGTTTACACCGGCCGCTCACCCAAAGACAAATTCATTGTCATGGATGAAACTTCGAAGAACACCGTATGGTGGACTTCCGACGAATATAAGAACGACAACAAACCTGTGACTGAAGCCACATGGAAAGTCGTTAAAGACCTCGCTGCAAAAGAAC
>CAYQYL010000003.1:0-51410 GCA_964421745.1 uncultured Muribaculum sp.
AATATTGATGCTATTCAGAACGGTATTTTTTTGCACTTCGGTTCTGAATCTATAACCGATTTTTCGCATTGATCCTTTTTTAGACTATTTTGTCAAACTCCAGACAGTAATTGTGACGAGGATTAGGGCAATTGCAAGTTTTTCCATACATTTGTAAAGTTTTTAATTAGATTTATGCCCTGATGTAAGGCCGTGAGGCTGAGGAGTCAGGGCTTTTTTGTTCCTCATTTCTTACATTACAAAGATACGAAATAATTCCGACATACCAAATATTTAATCAACTTATTTTCAACTACTTAACCACACTTACAACACCAATAATAACACCACTGAAATAACAGCCATAGCACGAAATCACAGCCACGACAAGGCACGCAAACAATGTTTACAACTCCGGACACTGCAAGCATCGACAACTCAACAGCACGCAAATAGAGCATCGACAAAATTTCAAAGCAACTGTTAAACTTTTACATTTACTCTTAGACTCTGCTCTCTTGTCTGTTGACGATACAGTTGTTTTTCCAGCGCAAATGTTTGACAGTTTGCACAGTTTGTTTACTTTTGTAGAAAAATATATTTACCTTATCCATGAAATATCTTAATTACAAGTTCATCTCATTCATCTGTTGCGTTTCGGCCATGGGCGGACTGCTTTTTGGTTACGACTGGGTGGTTATAGGAGGGGCTAAACCTTTTTATGAGGTATACTTTGGTATTACCGATCAGCCTTGGATGCAAGGTCTTGCAATGAGTATCGCTATTGCCGGATGTCTGGTCGGAGCAATGTTTGGCGGACGATTCGCTGACCGTAATGGACGCAAACCGTTGCTACTACTTTCGGCCGCCGTATTTCTCATTTCTGCATGGATGACGGGTGCGGTAAGTTCGTTTAATCTGTTTTTAACTGCCCGATTCATCGGTGGAGTAGCTATAGGTATTGCGTCCGGATTATCACCAATGTATATAGCTGAAGTTTCTCCTCCAGATTTACGCGGTCGCCTTGTTTCAATTAATCAGCTAACTATCGTACTCGGAATTTTAGGCGCACAGATTGTGAACTGGCTGATTGCAGAGCCAATTCCAGAGGGGATGACTGTTGCACCACTCGATTCATGGAACTGTCAGCACGGGTGGCGCCTAATGTTCATTGCCGAAGCCTATCCAGCAGCATTGTTCTTATTATTAGTTGCATTTATACCCGAAAGTCCACGCTGGCTCATTATGAACAAACGTCCCGAAAAGGCACATTCGGTCTTTCTCAACATTGGTGGAAAAGAATATGCCGAAGCGGAGATTAAAGCTATATTGCTGAGCCGGGCAGATGAACAATCTCCGTCTGGATTAAGAGTGCTTTTCAGTCGGCAATTACTGCCCATCGTCACTCTCGGAATCGTGATAGCTATTTTCCAACAATGGTGTGGTACAAATGTCATATTCAATTATGCACAGGAAATATTTGCCGATGCCGGCTATGATCTTGGGGCTATGCTGTTCAATATAGTATTGACAGGTGTAACCAATGTAGTGTTTACGATAGTAGCGTTATACTCTGTCGATCGGTTTGGCAGACGCAAACTGATGCTATGCGGTGCCGGAGGACTTGCTGTAATTTATTTAATACTCGGCACATGCTACAGAATTCATATCACCGGTCTTTTTATGGTCATGCTTGTTATGGCTGCGATAGCATGCTATGCTATGACACTGGGGCCCGTCACATGGGTACTTATCTCGGAGATTTTTCCAAACCGTGTGCGTGGAATTGCAGTGGCAACAGCTACGTTCGCTCTATGGACAGGCTGTTTTACACTGACTTATACTTTCCCGTTGCTTAATGCATGGCTCGGCAGCTATGGAACCTTCTGGCTATATGCCGCTATATGCGCACTCGGCTATATATACTTCTTCCGGAAACTTCCGGAAACAAAAGGCAAAACTCTTGAAGAAATCGAAAAACAATTCATTAACAAATAGAATAATATGGTAAAAGCATGGCATCAACAGGTTGTCATTCCAACATACGAACCGGGTAAACCTGAAAAGAATCCGATTTTTCTTGAAAAGCGCGTCTATCAAGGCTCAAGCGGCGTTGTATATCCCTACCCTGTCATTGAATCAGTTGCCGACACGTCTCACGACAAAACATACAATGCAATATATCTTGAAAATGAATATCTGAAAGTAATGGTTCTCCCCGAATTAGGTGGACGAATCCAAATGGCCTATGACAAAATCAAAAATAGACATTTTGTTTATTATAATCATGTTATCAAGCCGGCGCTTGTCGGCCTGACAGGGCCTTGGATATCGGGTGGAATAGAATTCAACTGGCCTCAGCATCACCGTCCAAGCACATTCTTGCCTGTCGATTCGGAAATCGAGCGAAACCCGGACGGTTCTGTCACCGTATGGGTGAGCGAACGCGAGAAAATGTTCCACCAGAAAGGGATGGCTGCATTCACACTGTATCCCGGATGCGCCTACCTGGAGATAAAAGGCACATTATATAACCCGACCGAATTACCTCAGACATTCTTATGGTGGGCAAATCCGGCTGTTGCCGTAAACAATTATTACCAATCGGTTTTCCCACCAGATATACATGCGGTGTTCGATCATGGCAAACGTGCTGTAAGTTCATTTCCTATCGCAACGGGAACATATTATAAAATGGACTATTCTGCCGGAGTTGATATTTCGAACTACCGCAATATAAAAGTACCAACGTCGTATATGGGAGTGAACTCAAGATATGATTTTGAGGGTGGCTACGAAAACGACTCTCAGGCCGGTATGTTGCATGTTGCCTCCCATCATGTTTCGCCAGGGAAAAAACAGTGGACATGGGGCAACGGTGATTTCGGACGAGCTTGGGATCGGAATCTTACCGACAACGATGGACCCTATATTGAACTAATGGCCGGAGTGTTCACCGAAAACCAACCGGATTTCTCATGGCTACAACCCTACGAAGAAAAAGCTTTCACACAATATTTTCTCCCCTATCGGGAATTGGGTATCGTAAAAAATGCTAACCGCGATTATCTATTGAATATAATTCCGGTGGAAAAAGATACGGTTGAACTCAAAATTTTCGCCACATCGCACCGACAGCCTATTATACGGATCACTGACAACAACGGCGATGTAATTTTCGAGCAGCAAGCCGAGATTTCACCGGAAAAACTATTCGAACGGCTAATCACAATTCCAGAGCTATCTTTTGACAACATCACGCTTGATATAGTAGACGAGAATCGCGCTGTATTGAGTTGGCATAGCGAGCCTGATTGCATACCGGCAATTCCCGATCCGGCAGAGGCTCCGCTTCCACCGTCAGAAATGAAAACTACAGAACAGCTTTATCTGACCGGACTGCACATTGAACAATATCGTCATGCAACATACAGCCCACTCGACTATTATCTTGAGGCGCTTCGACGTGATGCCGACGATGTACGGTGCAATAACGCCATCGGATTATGGTTTATCCGCAAAGGACGGTTCGCGTTGGCCCTACCATATCTTGAACGGGCAATAAAAGCACTGACCCGGCGTAATCCGAACCCGTACGATGGCGAACCTCTCTACAATCTTGGAGTCGCATTGAAGCACCTCGGACGTCTGGACGAAGCATATTCCCGATTCTACAAAGCCACCTGGAACGGAGCATGGCAGGACGCAGCATTCTTCGCATGCGCACAAATCTCATGTTCACAAAATCGGCTCGACGATGCTCTTTATGAAATAGACCGTTCATTGCTACGCAATTGGAACAATGGAAAAGCTCGAATGTTGAAGTGTGCCATTTTGCGTCGGAAAGGTTTAACAAGTAAAGCCGTTTCTCTTGCAAAAGAATCATTAGATATCGACCTGTTCAATTTTGGATGTCGTAATGAACTTCGTCTGTGTGGAGAGTCTGACACAACGGGCGAGATAATGCGCAATGACGCACGCAATTACGACGACACAGCCTTAGATTATATTGATGCAGGATGTTATGACGAGGCTATCGGATTGTGGCAGCTGGCCATCAAACGGAATGCGACAACAGCAATGTCATGGTATTATCTGGGATATGCATTTTTGATGAATGGCGACAATGACGCAGCAATCGAAACATTTCGAAATGCGTCGTCTACGAACATAGACTACTGCTTCCCGAATCGTCTTGACGATATTTCCGTTCTCGATAAAGCGATTGAAGTAAATCCGACAGATGCGACGGCTCACTATCTTCTTGGAAATCTATATTATGACAAACGTCAGTATGATATCGCAATAATCAACTGGGAACAAGCTGCACAACTAAATTCCGGACATCCTACCGTATGGAGAAATCTGGCTTTAGCCTATTTCAACAAACAACGTAATCCGGAAAAAGCCCTTGAATGCATGGAACGGTCATTTGCTCTCGACCAATCAGACAGCCGTATATTCATGGAACTGGATCAACTTTACAAAAGGCTCCATAAACCACATGCATCACGTCTTAAATTATTCAATGAGAACGATAATCTTGTAAGACAGCGCGACGATCTCATTATTGAAAAAGCCACATTATTAA
This sequence comes from uncultured Muribaculum sp., assembly GCA_964421745.1. Lineage (GTDB taxonomy): Bacteria > Bacteroidota > Bacteroidia > Bacteroidales > Muribaculaceae > Muribaculum. The sequence goes on from CAYQYL010000003.1 coordinate 4,571, forward strand.
ATTTGATGGGCAATCACAAGGATGCTATTTTGTTGATTGATTCCCGCTCTTTCCACCCCTGGGAAGGAGGCGAGGGAAAAGTGTCGGCACAATATCAGATAGCACGTGTTGAATTAGCTAAACGAGAAATAGCAGATAAAAGATATGACAATGCAATCTGTTTACTCGAACAGTGCCTGACATACCCCCACCACCTCGGTGAAGGAAAGCTCCAAGGCGCACAAGAAAACGACTTTTATTATCTGCTTGGCGTGTGTCACCGCGCATTAGAAAACGAGACAAAAGCTACGGAATGTTTTACCAAAGCAACAGACGGCCCGACTGAACCGGTAGCCGCAATGTATTACAACGATGCAAAACCGGATAAGATTTTCTATGCCGGCCTGGCATTCCGGGCATTAGGAGATGAAGATAAAGCCAGGTCTTATTTTAACAAACTCGTAAATTACGGCAAACAACATTTGAATCAAAACATCGTAATGGATTTCTTTGCCGTTTCACTCCCTGATCTACTAATCTGGGATGGCGATTTGAATGTTACTAACCGGCTTCATTGTCTTTACATGCTGGCTCTGGGATATTTCGGTCTTGGAGAAATGTCGCGTGGCACAAAATATCTCAATGAACTCATGCGTCTTGACCCGAATCATCAAGGAGCCCGGTCGATCAATATTTTTATTCAAAAACTTTATTCACTGATATGCGTATCACTAAGTTAAATTATATAATTACTGCACTGTATATTGCCACAGCGTCTTGTCTGTCAGGTAATGCCGGCAATCCGGATGTAAAATGGGATGCTCGAAGCCTGATTTATGACGGCAAAAGAGTGATGCCGGTGATGGGTGAAATACATTATTCACGTCTACCGGAAACAGAATGGGCCGAAGCCGTCCGTAAAATGAAAGACGGTGGTGTAACAATAATTGCAACATACGTTTTCTGGAATCATATTGAAAATGACGAAGGTATTTTTAATTGGAGCGGCAACCGGAATCTACGCAAGTTCATTGAAATCTGTCGAGATCACGAAATGCCGGTAGTTCTGCGTGTAGGCCCGTTTTGCCACGGAGAGGCTCGCAACGGAGGTATCCCCGACTGGGTATTCGAAAAAAAATTGAAATCGCGGTCTGAAGATCCCGAATTTTTAGAAGTTGTCGAGCGATTATATCGTCAAATTTTCACCCAGATTCAAGGCCTACAATGGAAAGAGGGAGGACCGGTGATGGCATGTCAATTCGATAACGAATACCGTGGACATGGCTCATACCTGATGGCTCTGAAACGAATTGCAACAGATATTGGTTTCGATCTTCCGTTCTATACACGAACCGGTTGGCCAGAGCTGAAAACGCCAGTACCATACGGTGAGATGATACCGCTTTATGGCGACTATGCCGACGGCTTCTGGGATCGATCGACCGCCTCAACTGTCGGAAACTATTACAAAGCTTTTAATTTTAAAAATTTCCGAAGTTCGACAGCAATCGCAACCGAACAGCTTGGCAACCAGAGTGAACAGATTTCTACAGCCGATGAATTATACCCATACTTCACCTGTGAACTTGGCGGAGGAATGATGACCGCCTATCACAGGCGCCCATACCTTTATCCGGAAGACGCTTACGCAATGGCAATAGTGAAACTCGGAAGCGGAAGTAATTTGCTCGGATATTATATGTATCATGGAGGGACAAATCCCGAATCGAACACATACTTGAATGAGGTACAGCAGAGTCCTGCCACAAACTACAATGATATGCCTGTTAAAAACTATGACTTCCAGGCTCCGCTTGGAGAATTCGGGCAAATCAACCCACACTACTATTCATTACGGAAACTCCACTTGTTCATGAACGACTATGGCTCGGTTCTGGCACCGATGCACGCCTCATTTCCGGCGCAACAAGACAGGCAAAAAGGAGATGACTCATCGCTTCGTTGGTCCTACCGCTCGAACGGCGACAGTGCATTCGTGTTTGTCAACAACTATGAACGTCTGCAGAATTTGTCTGCAAAAAAAGGAATCCGTTTCGATGTCTGTGGCGTTCAGTTTCCCTCACATTCAATAACTATTCCGGCAGGCACATCATGTATTTTTCCAGTCAATATCGACGGCATTGATTATGCGACCGCTCAAATAATTGCTAAACGCAACAATAAAATCTATTTGCAGCAAATTCCCGGCATCCCGGTGGAAATAAGCTATAACGGAAAGGTTTACAAGAATCTCAAACCCCAGGGTCCGGATAAGCCCATTGTGGAAAATCTCTATTTATTGTCTTCTGAAGAAGCAGAGCATCTGTTCCTGCCACCTGCACCTGAGCAAACAAATCTACCGTCACCACAAATCACTCTGATATCGGAGGCCGGCGCACCTCGAAAAATAACAACGGGAATTAACAAGGTTGCAGAATCTCCGGTCGACAGCGATTTTAACTCGGCTGCTGTGTATAAAATATCCCGCCTACCCTCCCCATCGGAACGTTCCGGAAAAATACTTGAAATAAATTATCGTGGCGACGTAGCCCGTATTTATTGTAATGGGAAACTGATTGCCGACAATTTCTACAACGGCCGTCCAATGTTGCTTGGACTTTGGCGTTTACCCGATGAATGCTCGGAAATTGAGTTACGCATTCTTCCTTTACAACCCGATATGCCCGTATACTTCCCAAAGGAAGCCGATACAACTCCCGGAGAAGCTATTAACAACGTAGTAATAAAATCGATATGAAAAATATATTATCCCTGTTTCTTGCTGCTTCAACGATTGTCTGCGCTTATTCTCAAAACACTCTCGATCTTGCAGGGAAATGGGACTTCGGATTCGGCGATACTCCTGTCTACAATGACTCTATCTTCTTGCCCGGATCAATGCTGACGAATGGGAAGGGTAACGAAGTCGATGCCAATACTAAGTGGACGGGCTCACTATATGATCTGTCATATTACTATCGCGACGACATGCAGCCTTACCGCGAAAAAGGGAATATAAAATTTCCATTTTTTCTGACGCCGGATAAAGAATATGTCGGCAAAGCATTCTACAGACGGAATGTCGACATTCCTCGTGATTGGGAAAAACAACGGGTAGTCCTTCATCTTGAACGTCCGCACATTGAAACAACAATAAAAATCAATGGTGCTACTGTTGGGCACGAAATGTCACTCTCTACACCGCACGAATATGACATAACGGATTATATAAATTTCAACCAAACAAACACAATTGAAATAATTGTATACAACGGTATAGAAAATGTCAGCGTCGGACAAGATTCCCACAGCGTAACAGACCAGACACAAGGCAATTGGAACGGCATAACAGGAGAAATATTGCTTAAGACGACACCCAAACAACTACATGTCGACAAGATTCGGGTGTACCCCGATGTGGCACACAAAAAAGCTGAAATCAGAATCCTGTTAGGAGGGAACCTACAGAAGCTGAAAAATGCCAGTGTCACAGCTATTTCGAGCGATAGCAAATCGCAATTCAGCAGTAAGGATTTCACATTGCATGGCGATACGCTGCTATTCAGCCTGAATATGACGGAAAGGATGCAGACTTGGGACGAATTCAACCCTGTATTCTATTGTCTAACAGTTGATATAAATGGGCAAAAGTCAGAAACTGTATTCGGAATGCGCGACATAAGTGTCAACGGGCGCGACATTATAATAAACTCACGTCCTGTCTACATGCGTGGTACGGTTGAAAACTGTTGTTTTCCGTTAACAGGTTATCCTCCGACTGATGAAGAATCTTGGAATAAAATTTTTGCAAAATGTAAGTCATATGGAATCAACCACATCCGTTTCCACAGTTACTGTCCGCCAGAAGCAGCATTCATTGCAGCTGACAAAGCGGGGATTTATCTCCAGCCTGAGGGACCGTCGTGGCCCAACCACGGAATAAAATTGAACGACGGTATGAAAATTGACAATTATCTGCTTGAGGAATCGAAACGGATCGTAGACAACTACGGGAATCATCCGTCATTTGTAATGATGGCTGCCGGCAACGAACCTGCCGGCGACTGGGTCACATACTGTAACAACTGGGTCAAAGAGATGAAAGACTATGATCCTACAAAAATTTATGCCGGCGCGTCGGTCGGCGGGGGCTGGGCTTGGGACTCAGGAAGCGAATATCACGTTAAAGGTGGCGCCCGCGGACTTGCTTGGTCTAAAAAGATGCCTTCAAGCAACGATGACTATTATTCGGACATTGAACGACCTCGTAACTTTAAACCAACTGCGGAACAACCGGTAAATACCTCTCCGATCATTGCACACGAGCAAGGGCAATGGTGTGCTTTTCCCGATCTAAAAGAAACAGCCAAATACACGGGTCCATATAAAGCCCGGAATTTCGAGATATTCAGCGACCTTCTGAAGAAGAACCACATGGAATCAATGGCTGAAAAATTTTTGTATGCAAGCGGCAAACTGCAGGCATTGTGCTATAAATATGAAATCGAACGAAATCTTCGCACACCCGACTATACAGGCTTTCAACTACTTGCTCTAAACGATTACAGCGGTCAAGGCACAGCTCTCGAAGGCGTGTTAAACGTATTCTGGGACGAAAAAGGCTATATCGACGCAGACGAATGGCGCCAATTCTGTAGCCCGATAGTTCCGCTGGCAAGGTTCGACAGATTCATATATCTGAACACCGACACCTTGCGCGTTCCTATTGAAGTTGTCAATGCATCGGACTCTGATTTAACTGATGCCGCCGTATATTTTTCTATTTCATCCGACTCAACCATAATTATAAATTCCACATTCAACCCTGGCAATATTCCTATTGGCAAAAACAACAATATCGGATTAGTTGAGTTCCCGCTTGACAAATTCGAAAAGCCTGAAAAATTGACGCTTACAGCCGGCATTGAAGGAAAAGCAAATAACAGCTGGCAATTTTGGGTGTATCCCGATTCTCCGGTAATGACACCCGCGGATAACATTTATATCACTGACACTCTGGATCGAAAAGCGCTAACAATATTAAACAACGGTGGCAACGTACTGATTACTGCTGCCGGAAAAGTCACACTTGGCAGCGACATAGTTCAACACTATCTACCGGTTTTCTGGAATACAAGTTGGTTTAAAATGCGACCTCCTCACACAACCGGTGCGACCATAGACACCACACATGCATTGTTTAAAAACAATTTTCCGTCCGACGACTGGAGCAATCTCAACTGGTGGGAACTTCTTAACAAAGCACAGGTGATGAATCTCGAAGAGCTTCCTGCAAGCTACCAATCGCCGATTCAACCAATCGACACATGGCACGTCAGCCGCAAACTTGGAATGCTAATCGAAGCGAATGTGTTAAATGGAAAACTGCTAATGACTACAATGGATATCGATAGCAACCTTGATCAACGCATCGTTGCCCGACATATGCGAAATGCAATATTAAACTATATGAATAGTCAGGAATTCCGACCGTCGGTCACTCTGCAGCCTGAAACTATTAACAACTTTTTTACCCGACAGACCGAGCCCATAAAAATGTATACCGACGAATCACCCGATGAACTCAAGCCCAAACTCAAATAGTTCAAAAAGAGTTGCATAAATTGTGCAGCTCTTTTTTGTTATCTGGAGATCAAATATTCAGACATAAACCCTCAATACGAATTCGGCTTGAAAATAATGTGCCGTTATGCATTAAATGATATCAGAAAATGTGACAAAAAAAATTGATTGTCATCGCGACAATCAATCTTAGTTAACCTTAAATCTAATACCATGAAAAACACAATGCAAAGGTAAAACTAATTTACGGAAAAGCAAACTATTTTGAGCAAAATGTTGTAATTTTAACATAATTTTAATCACAGAAAGCGATTTTAAGGCTATTCTATGGCAAATTTCCAGCTTCAAGGTTTTTCCAACCTTCTTTTCGGAATATGGGAGATTATTTGTAAATTTGCATATAGCTTCAACTGTTTGAAAAGACAATTGATGTTCAAATATAGAAATGAAATGAACCATAGCACTAAAGAGAAGGCAGAAGCAATTGCACGCGTCATAGATACACTCGACATTTTGCGTGAAAAATGTCCATGGGATCGAAAGCAGACAAATGAATCGCTTCGCCCTAATACAATAGAGGAAGTTTACGAACTTTGTGACGCCCTTTTAGCTGACGATAAGGACAATACAAAAAAGGAACTCGGCGACGTGTTGCTTCATGTGCTGTTCTATGCAAAGATTGCATCGGAATCAGATAGTTTCGACATTGCGGATGTAGCCGATGCATTAAACAACAAGCTGATTTTCCGACATCCACACGTGTTCGGAAATGTTCAGGCCGACAACGCACACCAGGTGGAACTCAACTGGGAGCAGATCAAACTAAAAGAAAAGGGAGGCAATAAAACTGTGTTAAGCGGTGTGCCGAAAGCTCTCCCGGCATTAATAAAAGCCTACCGAATTCAGGAAAAAGCAGCAAACGTTGGCTTTGACTGGGAGAAGAAAGAAGATGTCTGGGCAAAAGTAAAGGAAGAAACTTCAGAAGTCGAAGCAGAATTGAAAAATGGCATGCAAGCTGAAATCGAATCGGAATTCGGCGATCTATTGTTCAGCATAATCAATGCCGCCCGTCTTTACGGAGTGAATCCGGAAAATGCTCTCGAACGAACCAATCAGAAATTTATTAAACGCTTTAATCACATCGAATCTCGTGCAAACGCATCTGGAATAAAGCTAAAGGATATGACACTCGAACAGATGGATTCTTTGTGGAATGAAGCCAAAAATATGTAAACCGATGAAGTCAAACAAACGAAACTATATTTTTCTATTGGCCGCATTCACGCTGCTGATTGTAGCCGTGGCCGCAAATGCGCGTACAGAACGCAACTATCGTTGCAGTGCAGCCAAGCATTTGGCAATCAAAGTCGATAGTATTTCGTTCCGCGACGATGTGACTCGCATCTACGGTCATTTGACGGGAAGGCCACATACTTCGCAACGTGTCGATGAAGCGGTTCTCCATGTAGGCGCTGCATCATTCCACGCCCAGGATATCGACGGCGTAGACTTTAAACGCTGGTTTCAATGGGAAGAAGACGGATCCATTCCGGTCGAACTTGACTTCAGACCAATGAAGCCTTTTAAAGCCGCTGCCATTGAATTTCAAACTCCACGCGGAGCCGATACAATTCAAATAAATTCTTTAAAGTGATTGTCTGCGTAACTGAGAAACCGAGTGTTGCTAAAGACATAGCAGCCATTTTAGGTGCGAACGAGCGCCATGACGGCTACTATCAGGGTAATAACTACCAAGTTACCTGGACTTTCGGCCACCTTTGCACGTTAAAAGAACCGGCCGATTATACTTCTTACTGGAAACGCTGGTCGCTCGGACAATTACCGATGATACCCGAACGATTCGGTATAAAAGTAATTGCCGATAAAGGAATTGAACACCAGTTCAATGTTATCAAACAACTAATCGATCAAGCAACCGAAGTCATCAACTGTGGTGACGCAGGTCAGGAAGGTGAACTGATTCAACGTTGGGTCATGCAGAAGGCCGACATAAAATGTCCCGTCAAACGACTGTGGATTAGTTCCCTTACTAATGAAGCGATTAAAGAAGGATTTCAGCAACTCAAACCGGCATCGGACTATGACAACCTTTACTACGCCGGATTGTCGCGCGCTATCGGCGACTGGATTTTAGGCATGAATGCCACACGTTTGTACTCGCTGAAATACTCCGCACACAGCAATGTTCTGTCGATTGGACGAGTACAAACCCCTACCCTCGCTCTTATTGTTCAACGACAACAGGAGATAAGCAATTTCAAGCCTAAAGATTATTGGGAGCTTAAAACCACATACCGAGAAGTGGTGTTTTCGGCTGCTGCCGGAAAGTATGATTCTGAACAAGATGCCCTGGAAGCACTCAAGCGTATTATAGACCAAGATTTAGTCGTTACTGACGTCAGCGAAAAAAAAGGCCGAGAGTCACCGCCAAGGTTGTTTGACCTCACTTCGCTCCAAGTTGAATGCAACCGGAAATGGGGTTGGACGGCAGAAGATACACTTCGACTCATTCAAAGTCTGTATGAAAAAAAGGTAACTACATATCCTCGTGTTGATACCACATATCTGCCGGACGATGTTTACCCGAAGATTCCGCAGATCCTGCGCGACATGCAGCCATATTCACAATGGACGTCACCCGTTCTTGCTACAAAAATACCCAAGAGCAAAAAGGTTTTCGACAATTCGAAAGTTACCGACCACCATGCAATCATACCAACCGGACAGTCACCGGCTCAACTGGTTGGCCAAGAGCGTCAGCTCTACCACCTGATTGCATTGCGCTTCATAGCGGCATTTTATCCGGATTGTGAATTCATGCAAACCAACGTACAGGCGGAGAGCGGAGGTGAGAAATTCAAGGCCACAGGAAAGGTTATTACAAAAAATGGCTGGCGCGACCTATACACCGCCGACGACTCGGCTAAAAACACTGACGATGAAACTGCAGACAGCCGTGTGTTGCCACCAATGACAAAAGGTGAATCCGGGCCACATCAGCCCGATCTGGCAAAAAAGCAGACTCAACCACCTAAACCCTACACTGAAGGAACACTGTTGAGAGCCATGGAAAGTGCCGGTAAAACAGTAGACAATGAAGAGCTACGAGAAGCTATGAAAGAGAATGGCATCGGCCGTCCCTCCACTCGCGCAGCCATCATTGAAACACTTTTCAGACGTCGCTACATCAGTCGCAAAGGGAAAACCATAGTCGCGACACAAGCCGGTATTGATTTAATTGCCATAATAACAGAAGAACTCCTCAAAAGCGCAAAATTAACCGGGCTTTGGGAAAATAAACTTCGCCGCATCGAGCGTGGCACATATTCGGCCACAGACTTTATATCTGAGCTAAAAAAACTAATCAGCGAGATTGTCATAAATGTACTAAACGACAATTCTCAACGCCGGATTGTTATCGATGATAATTCCAAAACCACCAAAGCCGAAAAGCCCATAAAAGGGACAAAAGAAAAGACATCACGCAAACGAATTAAATCGCTCGAAGAAATTAAATGTCCTGTTTGTGGATCAGGTTATATATTAAAAGGACGTACAGCCTACGGTTGCAGCCGTTATAAAGACGGATGTTCGCTACGGCTTGATTTCAAAGACTACCCGTCAGACATGACTCCACAACGTCTTCATACTTCAATTAACAAAAATTTCAAAAAATCATAGATACATCAACAATTACAATGTCAGCTGACGAAATTTTTCCTATTGTTAATGAACAAGGTGTGGTTATTGGCCGAGCTACCAGAAAAGAATGCCATGGCGGCAGCATGCTTCTACACCCTGTAGTTCATCTGCATGTTCTGACTTCTGACGGTAGAATCTACCTGCAGAAACGTTCAATGACAAAAGATATTCAGCCGGGCAAATGGGACACCGCCGTCGGCGGTCATGTCGATTTCGGCGAAACCGTTGCGGACGCATTGGCACGTGAAGCACGAGAAGAACTAAGGCTTGACATCAGCGGCTTTAAAGTTGAGAGAGTTGAACCCTATGTGTTCCAATCAGACCGGGAACGAGAACTTGTCAACACATTTATAGCTGTTGTTCCGCCACAAACAGAATTGACACCCGATCCTGGCGAAATAGAAACAGGTGAATTCCGGTCGCTGACAGATATAGAGAATTCGATTGGCAAAGGCACGCTTACACCCAATTTTGAACAGGAATTTTCTCGTCTTAACAAAAAATTTCACGAACTGACAGAACAATTATAGCACTTTATGTGTTTCTTTGTTTAGTAATATTTTATCATATTAGAAACAATGATACTGGCCTGGACTCTTACAGACTACGTTACGCAATGGATTTTCGTAGGGATTATATTGGCTTTTGCCATTACATTCCTTATTCAGTTAATTAAAAATAAAAACCGCCGCAAAAAATGCAGCGGTTGCACTCACAACAAAGAGTGCGATAATTGCGATTCTACAAATACTCCAAAGTAGCAAGCTTCTTCTCCAAATCGGCAGAAGACAACCTTGATTCTATCTTTCCCTTGTAAGCAAAGGATATATTTCCGGTTTCTTCACTGACAACAATAGCCGCCGCATCGGTTGCCTGAGAGATTCCAAGAGCCGACCTGTGGCGAAGACCCATATACCTTGGTATTTTCGTATCATGGCTCACCGGCAGAATACATCCGGCTGCCTTAACTCTGTCGTGTGCTATAATAAGTGCCCCGTCGTGAAGAGGCGAATTTTTAAAAAATATATTTTCAATCAGGCGCGTGTTAACAGCTGCATCTATAACGTCGCCTGTATTCTCATATTGTTCAAGCGGCATTGACTGCTGAATAACTATTAATGCTCCCGTCTTGGATTTTGACATTGACATACACGCATATACTATCGCAAATATCGATTTGCTGATTTCAGTTCCCGATTTTTTCTTGCTTCCATGATGATGCGAAAACAACCGGCTTAGGAAACGCCATCGATTATGATTACCCAGCTCAACCAAAAAGCGCTTAATCTGATCCTGAAAAAGAATAACCAAGATTATCAGCCCTATTGACATCACTTTATCCATAATCGTGCCGATGAGCTTCATTTCAAACACTTCAGAAGCCAACACCCAAACAATTATGAATGCCAGAATACCAAAGAAAATATTAATTGTCGCCGATTCTTTCATTATCTTATACAGATAATAAAGCATTGTGGCAACAAGTAGAATGTCGAGTGCGTCCTTTAAACCAAACTGTATCATTTTATAAAATTCGGATATGTTTGTTCGATAATTCTTATAGCGTCGACTGCCGCATCCACATCATGTACCCGCAAAATTGAAGCTCCGTTTAGTAAAGCTATCGTGTTAGCAATGGTTGTTCCATTTAAACTTTCGTCAGGCGATTTACCAAGTAGCTTAAAAATCATTGATTTACGCGACATTCCGACAAGAAGTGGCCGCTCAAGCACTTGAAACAGCGGCAAATTCCTCAATAATTCATAGTTCTGGTCTAATGTTTTTGCGAATCCGAAACCCGGATCGACAATAACATCAGCTACCCCCATTGCCGACAGTTGTGATACTTTAGCTTGTAAATCAGCAATGACATCGGCAGTTACGTCGCGATACTCCGTATACTGTTGCATTGTTTCGGGAGTTCCCCGCATATGCATCAATATATATGGAACTTTCAGAGTCGCTATTGTTTCAAACATCCGGTTGTCGATCGTACCGCCCGACACATCATTTATCACATCTGCACCAAGCGACAAGACCGATTTACGTGCAACCGCAGATCTAAAAGTATCTACACTGATTATAACATCCGGACATTCCTTTTTAACTGCCGTTATAGCTATTTCTAATCGTCGAATTTCTTCATCGGCAGAAACATCGTCAGCACCCGGACGCGTTGAATATGCACCCACGTCTATTATTGAAGCCCCCGCCACACACATTCGACTGACTTTTGTCCTTACCATATCTGCCGTCCTACACCTTGATTCACCATAGAAAGAATCAGGTGTAATGTTGACTATTCCCATTACTATAGGTTGACGGAAATTACACAACCGACCACGCACAGTTAGAGAAAACGGCTTAAATTTTTCCATATTAGCTATTAATTTTCAACAAATTTAGCCAATTAATGCGTCAAAGACAAAAAAACGGGTTTGCAATATTAGCAAACCCGTTTTAATTGGTTTAAAATTCTTCAGTAAATTAAAGAGCGCTCAAATTAAACGATGCAAATTCAAGGTCGCCTTTAGCTTTAGCTGCCATATTCTTGTCGAGTTTAACAGCTTGGCGCAAGTTGTTATAAACCATATTCGAGTTATTAGTACGAGCGCCCAAAACCGCTGTCAGATAGAATGTAGTGGCATCCGGAACACGAATTGCCGACAAAGTATTCTTAGCTTTGCTGTAATCTTTATTCAGAATCTGAGCGAGAGCTGCATTGTTTGTTTTCGAATCGCCGAAAGCACGAATTGCTGAATTGTAATCGCCCTGTTTCAGATAATAAACACCAAGCGCTTCGCCCAGTGCAGGAACACCCGCTGCATTACCAAATTTAGAAGTAGCAGTCTTGTAATCTTTGTTAAGCATAGAAATAAGACCAAGGTTCATCTGAGCTTCACCACTTTCCGGAGCAAGACGAGCGGCTTCTGCAAAGTTTGCGGCAGCTGCTTCATAGTCTTGATCGATAAACTGACACATGCCAAGGTTATTGTAGGTGCGATAGTCTTCGGGGTAAAGATTAACAGCTGTGTCGTAAATCTGCAGACGTTTGTCATTATCGCTTGTCAGAGTAGCGGCATAAAGTATTTCATCGATGCTGAGAGCCTTGGGATTAAGAAGATAAATGCTCATGATTTCTTCGTCGCTTTTTCCAATCACATCGATCGATGCTGTGATGCGTGAATAACGTAGCTGAGGAAGAATCTGTTCTGCCAGCTCATCGAAAACGGATGAAAGATTGCGGATTTCGCGTTCACGCTGTTCAGGATCCTTATACATTGACAACACACTTAATATAAGATCTTTGTCCTGGATGTTACTTGCAGCAACCAGTTTCTGGAAACCTTCCCAGTCTTCGGGAGTAAAATTAGCAGTAAGTTCACCGAATTCAGTGATGTGATCTTTTTTAAGCTGACCACGCATATATTCTACCGTATTCTTTTCGCGGTGTTCAGCAAGAGCTGTATTGAGCTTCATACCACCGTCGGGCGATGCATACGAAGAAATATTAATTTCTTTAATTTCGCGGCGTCCGTCATCATTCGCGCTGATAAGTTCTTTATGAAGATTCAGCACTTCATCAGACTTGAGCTGACCTGCGCGAATATTAGCCTGATTAATCAAGAATTTAATGTCGGCATCATATTTTTCATTGATGATACGCTGGAACTTATCTGGAGCTATAGCCGGATTGACAGCACCTACATTTGCCAATGCTGCTGTTGCAACCACACCTGTTGCTACTTGCACACGAGGAAGCACGTATTGTTTACCACCCTGTTTAACTGTAAAAGCAAGCACAAGATTACTCTTGTTCATTTCGGGGGTATAGTTATATTGTACGGGGATTGTTACAGTACCGCCGTTTTCGTAGCTGACAACCGTGTTATTGCCACGAACTTTCTCACCCTGGAAAGTGTAAGGAGTCGAAGCAACTTCCATGCCATTGTATTCCAGGTAGGGTGTTACTGTTACTTCGGCATTCTTAACAAAGAATTTTCCGGGAATATTTCCGGTAACTTTTGCAGGAACTTTATCGCCGACAACTTCGAGTGGATTGGGATTAACACTGAAATAATCGGCTTTAAACTGATTCATCTTTTTGCCACATCCTGTAAGAGCCACAGCAGTGGCAAGCATCAGGGAATAGCAGAATTGCTTGGTCATAATTGTTTGATGATTGTTATGTGATGATTGGTTTTAAAGATTCATATCCGAGTACAAATTTACAACAAATTTACTGTTATTCAAGTTGATTTAACTATGTTGGAGGCTCACAATCGTATAAATTCCGTTGCCATTAGTTAAATAATGCAAAATAGACAAATAAAAAAGGAACCACCTGAGCTTAATTGCTCCCCGAGGTGGTTCCTGCAAGCTGTGAGTCGGGATTTTATTCGTGTTCGTATTTCAAAGTCAGTGAGGGCTGATCGCAAACTTCCGCAGGGCCGAAGTACTGAATCGGTCCCGGATAGATGTACTCGGTGCCGATTGCACAACGTTCGCGATTAGAAGCAAATTTCTTAAACGGTTTTCCATTCAGATCGACGAGCGCTTTCTGAATCACAGGCTTCATCTGTCCATGGCGACGCTCCATATTCATCATCATTGTAATAGGAATGCCTCCGGTTGTCCATTGTACAGAAGGCTTTGTTAGGCCGCGAACTGACGACATATAACCCGTCAATCCTGATTTAATCAGACATGCCGCATTAAAACCAAGCGCATAACAATAATCGGCATCAAAATTCGAAGGATCTGCACATCGACCCTCGTAACCAAAGAAATGGTAGAGTGTCGAGAATTTACCAACATATTTACCATCCGATTTCAACTGATTCAGACGACGTGCCACCATTTGGCCAAGCAATTTTTCCGTTTCGATGAGCGAAACCTGTACATTTCCGTGAGGATCGCGGTCGAGGCAAAGCTGACGAGCCACACCCTGCGGAAGTGATGTAAATATTGCAACATTCTTATCGCTCAAGCGCGATGCCACCCATTCAAGCTGATTTGCGGGATCGACTTTCGCGAACTCCTCGGCATTGGCTGCAAGCAAATCGTTGAGCTCTGCAATCAGCGCTTTCATGGCAGGAATAAATTCAATCAAACCTTCAGGAATAAGCACAGTACCGAAATTATTTCCTTCAGCAGCACGTGCAGCAACCACTCCTGCAATCTGATCTACAACATCGTTGAGTGTCTGTTTCTTTGCTTCAACTTCTTCTGAAATAATACAAACATTAGGCTGACACTGCAATGCGCATTCAAGAGCGATATGGCTTGCCGAACGTCCCATCAACTTAATGAAATGCCAATATTTCTTCGACGAGTTACAGTCGCGCTGTATATTGCCTATTACTTCGGAGTACACTTTTGTTGCCGTATCAAAACCAAAAGAAGTTTCGATCACATCGTTCTTCAGGTCGCCGTCAATTGTCTTTGGACAGCCTATCACCTGAACACCGGCATTAATCTGCTTATAATATTCTGCAAGAATTGCCGCATTTGTATTAGAATCGTCACCACCTATAATCACAAGAGCCTGAATATTCAATTTTTTCAGGATCTCAAGACCTTTATCAAACTGGGCTTTGGTTTCGAGCTTCGTACGTCCCGAACCAATGATATCAAAACCTCCGGTATTACGGAAACGATCTATGATCTCACCTGTTAGTTCAACATACTGATGATCAACAAAGCCGCCGGGACCCATAAGAAATCCGTAAAGACGGCTTTCCCGGTTCACTTTCTTAATACCGTCGAAAAGACCACTGATCACATTGTGTCCGCCGGGAGCCTGCCCTCCGGAAAGAATTACGCCGACGTTTATCGGGGCTCCACCTTTAACCGGTGATGAATCTTTTTCAAATACTATTTCAGGCAAGCCATATGTATTCGGGAACAAGGCTTTTATCTCGCTCTGGTCGGCCACTGACTGGGTTGCTTTACCCTCAACTGCTTTTACCGCTCCGGTGAGAACGATTGGCAGTTTCGGCTTGTATGCCGCACGGGCTTTTTGAAGTGCACTCTTCTCCATTTTGTCGATTGATTTTATTGATTTGGTTATATAAGCATGTCAAGCAACAACATGCTACAATTATGACTACAAATTTCGCTAAAAAAAAGATTTCAATCAAGCACAGTAAATGTTTTTTTACTCTTGGCAAACACAAAATCTGTTAAAGCCACTTCTCTCTTCTTAAATATTATTAATGTACAATAACCAAATAACCGAACTTTTTATTAAATTTGCCGTCGATTTTATCGTAGCGACTTTTAGCCGCACATCGATAAACAACCCCATAACCACCCATGCATAGTAAATTACCCGATATAAATTCAGTTAACGAGCTGATAAAACTGATAAACAGCAGTGAACGAATAGTAATCACCTGTCACAAATCTCCTGACGGTGATGCCATTGGTTCTTCTCTCGGACTGGCTATCACACTGGAAGCCATTGGAAAAGAAGCACGGGTAGTGACTCCCGACCGACCGCCAAGGAGTTTGCGTTCCCTACCCGGTATTAAATCTGTCGTTGCCTACACACAGCATCCCGAGCTTGCCGAACGACTGTTTGCTGATGCAGATTTGATTTTCTGTCTTGATTTCAACTCTTTGAACCGTGTCGACCGAATGCGCGATCTGTTGGAGAAAGCTCCGGCAAAAAAAGTTCTGATCGATCACCACCGCGACCCGGAAGATTTTGCCGATGTTATGTTCTCCTTCCCGGAACAATCATCAACATCCGTACTTCTGTACCGACTTTTGATTATGATGGGACTTTCGGAACGAATTGGAGATAAAGCTGCAACTTGCATTTACACCGGTATGATGACCGACACCGGAAATTTCTCCTTTAACTCAAACGACCCGGATCTTTACCTGATTATTGCCGATTTACTGAAACGAGGAGTTGACAAAGACAGTATTTACAAGCGTGTCATGAATACAAAATCGGCGTCAGTGCTTAAACTTCATTCTTTTGCTATTGCCGAGAAAATGCACGTTTTTCCACAACTGCAAACCGCACTGATTGTTCTCACGGCCGAAGAGCTTAAACGTTTCGACTATCAGCCTGGCGACGATGAAGGGCTGGTTAACCAACCATTGGCAATTGAAGGAATAGTATATTCGGTCTACTTGCGTCAAGACACTCACCAGATAAAGGTTTCAACACGTAGTGTCGGCGATTTTCGCGCCGACTTAATTTGTAACCGGTTTTACAACGGAGGCGGCCATGTCAATGCCGCCGGCGGTGAACTCCATTGCTCGCTCGAAGAAGCAATAGAAGTTTTTAACTCTACGAAACCGACAATCGAACTATTTCTCACCGATTCTCCTAAAACAGCCGAATAACAACTCAGACAAAATTTAATAAAATATATGAAAGCTTTAACCCGCCTACTCACACTTGGTTCAGTCATAGTACAGCTACTTGCATTAACCTCTTGCGACGATAATAAAAGTTATGCCGAACGACTCGACGATGAAACAAAATACATCAACAACTATCTTGCCGACCAACGCGTTATAGGACACAAACCTGAAAATAACGATTTTGAAATCGGCCCGGATGCGCCGTACTATCGTATGGATGGCGACGGCCTGGTTTACATGCGTGTAATCTCAAAAGGCGATCTCGATGATATGGCCAAAAAGAATGATCTCGTTTACATTCGCTTCACCCGCTATAATCTCACAGGCTATGCCAACGGCGAATTACCTGAGGGATCCGGCAACTCCGACGATGTAACCTACTCTGAACAGTTTCGTTATCAAAACTCTCAGTCGCAAAGCACAGTTACGTGGGGAGAAGGCATTCAATTGCCACTGGAATACCTTGGCTACGGATGCGAAGTCGACCTTGTTATCCGCTCTCAAGCAGGCCGCAACGAAGACATTGCAAACGTCATACCCTACATGTACAACGTCAGATATTACAAGAGCCGCATCGGTTAACCCCACCGCAAACCCTCTCTCCGCCAACAAAAAGACTAATCATTATAACACATTAAACCAAATATAAATGTCATTAGTAAAATCAATTTCCGGAATCAGAGGTACTATTGGCGGAGTGCCAGGCGAAGGTCTAAGCCCGCTTGATATTGTTAAATTCACAGCGGCTTATGCGCGTTTTATCCGTGAGACCACATCGGTGCCGACAAATAAAATTGTGGTAGGTCGTGATGCGCGTCTTTCCGGACCTATGGTTGAAAGTCTTGTTACCGCAACTCTTACAGGCATGGGATTCGATGTTGTACAGATAGGACTTGCTACAACACCCACCACAGAACTTGCCGTTGTCATGGAAAAGGCTTGTGGCGGCATAATTATTACTGCGTCACACAATCCGGCGCAGTGGAATGCGTTGAAACTGCTCAACTCGGATGGAGAATTTCTTAATGACGCTCAAGGCAAAGAGGTGCTTCGTATTGCGGACGCCGACGACTTTGTTTTTGCTCCAGTTGAAAAACTTGGATCAGTTTATACGAACAACACCTACGACGGACGACACATTGAACAGGTTCTCGGGCTTAAACTTGTTGACACCGAAGCTATCAGAAATGCAAACTTCACAGTTGCCGTCGATGCAGTCAACTCCGTGGGCGGAGTGGTGATTCCACGTTTGCTTCGCGCACTCGGAGTCAATAATATCATAGAACTTAACTGTGAAGCCACAGGTAAATTCGCACACACACCCGAACCGATTCCTGAAAACCTCACCCAGATTTCTGAACTTATGCGCGACAGCAAAGCTGACGTCGGATTTGTGGTCGACCCCGACGTTGACCGCTTGGCTATTGTGATGGAAAACGGTGAGATGTTTGTTGAAGAGTACACACTTGTTTCTGTTGCCGATTATGTTCTTTCTCACACTCCTGGATCAACGGTTTCAAACTTGAGTTCTTCAAGAGCATTGGCCGATGTGACACACAAACACGGTTGTGAGTATTCAGCAGCCGCAGTTGGAGAAGTTAATGTCGTTACAAAAATGAAAGAAACCGGAGCCATTATCGGCGGCGAAGGCAACGGTGGTGTCATTTATCCGGAACTGCATTACGGACGCGACGCATTGGTTGGTGTGGCACTTTTCCTTACTTTGCTTGCAAAAAGTGGCAAAAAGGTTTCAGAACTCAAAGCCGGTTATCCGCAATATGCAATTGCCAAAAACAAGATTCAACTCACACCCGATCTGGATGTCGATAGCATTTTAAATGCGGTTAAGCATAAATTTGCAAATGAAAAAATCACCGATATAGATGGTGTGAAAATAGATTTTGCCGACAGCTGGGTTCACTTGCGCAAATCAAACACCGAACCGATTATCCGAATCTACTCCGAAGCCCAGACAATGGAAAAAGCCGACAAATTGGCTGAAGAGATAAAAAAGGTAATCAGCAAAATTTCAGGTTGCTGATAAATCACTCATTCTCCTTTCTCCCCCAAACGAAACAGTATACAGTGATTTAATAACCAAATACAACCTTAGTTAATTACCACCATGGTAACATTAATGCTTATTGTTTTCGTGCTTGGCTATCTGATGATAGCTTTTGAACACGTAACTCATATCAACAAAGCAACTTTCGCATTGCTGATGTGTGGAGTTTTATGGGCAATATATGCCCTCGGAGTTTCTGATCCCGCTGTGACCCACGAAGTTATCTCAGAGCGTCTGGTGGAGGCTCTCGGCGATACTTGTGAAATAGTTGTATTCCTGATTGGAGCAATGACTATCGTGGAACTCATTGACAAATATGGCGGTTTCGGACTTATCATCAATCGCATTCACGCCGACAACAAACGCGGCATGATGTGGATTCTTGCCACAGTGGCATTTTTCATGTCAAGCGTTCTCGACAACATGACAACAACAATTATTATGGTCATGATGCTTCGCCGGATGTTGAGCGATGTGAAAGAACGTTGGCTCTTTGCGTGCGTGATCGTAATTGCAGCAAATAGCGGTGGTGCATGGTCGCCTATCGGAGATATTACTACCATAATGCTTTGGATGAAAAACTATGTTTCATCGGTCGATCTTATCGTCAACCTTATAGTTCCTTGTATCATTTCGGTGGTGATTCCAACTTTCATCGCAACGCGTTTCATTAAAGCAGCTCCAATGGAACCCATTGTTCCCGATTCGGAACGTATCGGATTCCACGTCAACGAACAAATGCCCGGTCTGTCACGTGCAATATTGCTTTGTGGTGTTGGTGGATTGCTTTTTGTACCTGTATTCAAAGCATGCACAGGTCTGCCACCTTATATGGGTATAATTATTTCCCTCAGTGTCCTGTGGCTTGTCACAGAACTTGTCGTACGCCACTATAAACTCGACGGTAAAATGGAAGGCCGAATCTCGCAGGCACTCAAATCGATCGACATGCCGACTATTCTTTTCTTCCTCGGCATTCTCATGGCTGTTTCTGCTTTGCAGCAGGCACACATACTTACACACATGGCAGAATGGCTCGATGAAAACGTACATGAGCCTTACATAATTAGTGGAATCATCGGTGTGCTTTCTTCGATTGTCGACAATGTTCCGCTTGTAGCCGCATGTATGAACATGTATCCCGTATCAGCGCCGGATGCTGTTGGCTATGCGGCCTACTTCGTTCAGGACGGCCTGTTCTGGCATCTGCTCACATTCTGTGCCGGTGTCGGTGGTAGCATGCTCATCATCGGTTCGGCTGCCGGCGTCGTGGCAATGGGTATAGAAAAAATTCCGTTCATGTGGTACCTTAAACGTATTTCATGGATGGCATTTGCAGGCTATATTGCAGGTATCGTCGTCATTTGGCTTGAAACATTCTTTATCTCAATTTAAATAATATGGAAATAGGAGATATAATCCCCGACTTCTTGGGCTATAACACCTACGGCAACGCTGTAAAAGCTTCAGACTTCGAAGGCAAACCCCTGATTATATATTTTTATCCGAAGGATAATACTCCGGGGTGTTCGGCAGAGGCTTGTTCCCTGCGCGACGGCTACGACAAACTTATCGCGTTGGGCTATACGCTAATTGGCATAAGCAAAGATTCTGCAGCAAGCCACACAAAGTTTGCTGAAAAGTATTCTCTACCATTTCTTCTGCTCAGCGATCCGGAAACAACCGTTAATCAAGAGTTCGGAGTATGGCAAAAGAAGAAAATGGCCGGACGTGAATACATGGGCACAGTCCGTACAACGTTTGTCACTGATACCAGCCATAAAGTGACTAACATCATTTCCAAAGTCAACACAAAAGATGCAGCCAACCAGTTGTTAGAACTGATAGGCTAATGCTTCAGCCACAATAAACGACGTCCGCTTTCGAGTTAAAACACTCTTGGCGGACGTCGTTTTATTTACATTATTACTACTTTAATAAGATTGCAAGCCTTTCAATGTCGGCAGCAAATGTCAGTTTAATATTCTCTTGCGAACCATTGACGATCTTTATTCTCACATCAGGCCGATATTTTAACACAACACCGCAATCGTCAGTCGCTGTGAAGTTCGGATCATCCATTGCTATTCGGTAAGCATCCGCAATCACTCCGAGCTTAAATCCCTGAGGTGTTTGCGCATTCCACAATCTTGAGCGGTCGGGAATTTCAACAATATTACCTTCTGCATCGGCTTGTAGAATAGTGTCTGTCGACGGGACTGCCACACAAACAGCATCGCTCGTGCCCAACGTCTTGCAAACTTCATTTATAATGTCAACCGTTACCAACGGACGCACAGCATCGTGAAAAAGCAAATTAACTTCCGTTGCATTTTCATACATGCTAACATAATAGTTAACAGCAGCCAATGAAGAATCGTAACGCTCTTTTCCACCTGTCAGCAAAATACACGGTTTTGACAACTTAGCATCTGCAATTATCCGTTTTGCATCTTCAACATGATCGCGATGAACAACCACGCACAATTCATCGATGATTTCACTGGAGTTAAATCTACTCAACGTGTGCCCGAGCACCGTTCGGCCTGCTATTTCAAGAAATTGTTTTGGCATCGAAGCACCAAGCCGTCGCCCGCTCCCCCCTGCCAGAATCACAGCTATATTTTTCATAACGCCAGCAAATTTAATGATTGACATCATATATAACATCAAAATCAGCGGACAAAAATTGTTAAATACACAAGCTGCATTTTAGAAACATATGTTAAAAGCGCTTCTTCATCTAACTTTATACTAACCTCCGTTGTTTATAAATAATAAGACTGTCATCATCATGCTAAACATCATCTTATACGCCACAATTCCTATTATAGTTTCAATGCTTACCGGCATACTGTTCAACATGGAGCCACAGAATCTTAAGATGCTTGTGGCTGCAGGCACTCTCCCACCCACTTTTTCCGAAACAATTAACACCTATATTGACATCTGTACATAATTGCTTACTATAAACGCTGTTTATGCCCGTTGTGGACATGGATAACAGAAATAGCAATCGAAGCATTTTTATAAAGATATTCAGACTAAAAAAATCAACAGACATTATTAATAGGTACGAGTGATTTTTTAGTTGGCCGGCATCTTTTTCGAAAGGTGTCGGCTTTTTAATGGTTCAAAAACTCCAAAATAGTGAGGGTGTATCAAAATTAACATCTGATACACCCTCCAATAGTACTGTGTGTTTTAGAGCCTGTCTGACTACAAACTACAAATATTGTTTATCTGTCACATGCTTACGGTTATCGAGCGTGAAAACCCAAGGTTTTCCGGTTGGAATTTCGAGAGATAACACATCTTCCGGAGTCAGGTGCAACAACATCATTGCCAATGCCCTGAGTGAATTCCCATGAGCGGCAACAAGAACTGTGTCATACAGCGACAAACGAGGCTCGATCACCTCTTGCCACGAACATCGGACACGTTCAATTGTCAGTTTCAACGATTCAGTCATCGGAAGTTCATCATCCGACAGTTTCGCATATCTTGGATCAAGCGCAGGACTTCGCGGATCATCACGTTCAAGAGCCGGCGGAATCACATCGTAGGCTCGACGCCATTGAAGCACTTGGTCATCGCCATACTTCTCAGCCGTTTCTGCTTTGTTCAAACCTTGTAGTGCACCATAGTGACGTTCATTCAAATGCCAATCCTTAATAACAGGCACCCAATTCCGATCCATCGCGTTGGCAGCAATCTGTAATGTATGAATGGCCCGTTTGAGATAAGATGTAAAGAAAAACTCAGGTGACAGGCCGGCTGCCAAAATTTTTTCACCAGCCTGTCGTGCTTCTTCTCGTCCTTGTTGAGTCAGATCAACATCTGTCCAGCCCGTGAACCTATTCTCAAGATTCCATTGGCTTTGCCCGTGACGTAGTAAGATTATTTTCGACATAGTATTGTAGATTATATAATTCAACCAAGTATAGTAACGACAATTCCAGATAATATCAGAACCACACTGCTCACAGCATAGGTGACAGTATAGCCCATTACTGGTAACGTGCTGTCCAGACTATCCTGAATTGCACCCAAAGCAGCAACAGCATTTCGACTACCTGCAACGCAGCCCAGTGTCATCGCTGCCGGAAAATGGAACAACTTATTTGCAATGAAAATGGAAATTATCAGTGGTAATGTCGTGCAGACTATTCCGACAAAAAACAGTTGAATTCCAACCTCGTGCAATCCTGAAATAAACGATGGCCCGGCGGAAATCCCGACAACTGCAATGAAAAGATTCAGTCCGGCATTGTCCATAAACCAAACCACAGAATTTGGAATCTGCCCAAACGTCGGGCGCTTAGAACGCAACCATCCCAGCACAAGACCCGCAATAATAGCTCCGCCACTGGTGCTAAGCGAAATCGGTATACCTCCACAATTAATTACCAGTGCACCTATAAAGCATCCTATAGCAATGCCCAGACCGATGAAAACCATATCGGTTTCCAATGTCGGACGGTCGCTATAACCGATTTCCGGAACTGCATCTGCAACATCCTGAGGCAATCCGACCAATGTAATGATATCACCTTTCTGCAACGTTACACGCTTCTTGAGAGGGATGACAATACTGTTTCTCAACAATTTATGAATTGTAACGCCATGCATGTAAGGTTTATTTCGGAGTTCTCCTAATGTTAGGCCATCAGCTCCTGATTTTGAAACGACAACCGGCAAATTTTCAGTTCCGAAATTCAGAAGTTCATGGTCAGTAACCTCCGGTCCGACCCAATCGGCATCTTTCACTATCGTTTCTCGTCTTCCGCTTAAAACTATTATATCACCTTTATGAACCCTCGTGTCAGGATCTGGATCGACGATTTCACCTTTAATACGCAAACGTTCCACAAAATAGCGGGCGTCGCGACTCTTTATATGCCGTTCGACATCTTTTACAGTACGTGGACGATCGAAAAAATCTGATTCCACTCTATATGCTCTGAACGAAACCGGCCGGTTAGCAACAATTTGTCCTGAATCAGGAACAAAATCGCCCGAGTCCATCTCTGCCTCAATTTGTGCGGTTTCCTCTTTCACTTTCTTCAGACCGCCAAGAAGAACCGGACCGAGATTAGCAATGACCCACGCAGTTCCTACTGTTCCGAACACGTAGCAAACCGCATAGCAGGCAGGAATAATTTCTATTAGTTTTTTTGACTCTTCAGGCGACATTCCAAGCGAACGAATGGTGTCGGATCCAACTCCGATTACAGCCGAAACCGTTTGTGATCCGGCAAAAATACCGACTGCAATACCTTTGTTATAACCCATAAGATGAGCAATAACTACACATACCACAATACAGACAACGCATTCAACCAATGCGAAGCAGATTTGCTTTAGCCCCTCCCCTTTCAGAGATTTGAAAAACTGAGGCCCCACACTGTACCCTATAGCAAATAAGAAAAGCATGAATGCAAGAGATTTGACCGATTCCGGTATGCTAATATTCATCTGGCCAACTAAAACGCCGACAATAAGTGTTGCCGTTACAGGCCCCAAAGAAAATGACTTATAACGTAATCCTCCCAACCAGAAACCAATTCCAAGAGTCAAAAATATAGGTATGACTTGATTCTGTCGGAAAATTTCTACTATCCAGTCCATAATGTGATGTTTACATGTGATGATAAATATATGCTAATATAATGACTTTAAATGGGAAATTGTTCAATACATGGGCTATAGAACACGCAACTGGTTTCAATTTTTTTATTACTTGCAATTGTCGTATGCGCTATTTTACGTATCTTTGCACGCGAAAATAGTATTTGAGAATTTCAAGAGCATTGAACTTATGATAAACCGTATTTTAATAAGAATGAAGGTAGTGCAGTCGCTTTACTCATATCTGCTTACCAGAAATTATTTCAAAATCGAGCCGGCACCGGATGCAACTGCTTCGCGCGACAAACGTTTTGCCTACCAAGTCTACTCCGATTTGCTCATCATGCTCTTGGATTTAAGCGGATATGCAATTGGCTATGGCCCAGATAACATTCCATTTATAAAACCCCGCACCGGTAAACCGAACACTAATATCACACGTTGCGCACAAGCTCTTGCTTCTTCTGAAGACATGCATGAGATTATTGCGCAGAACAGAGAGTTTGTCGATAAATATCGTACATTGTCGCCCGAATTGACAAATGAAGTCAAGGATTCTGCAATCTACAAAGAGTACTCGCGCAAGCGCTCAATCATTACTGTAGCAGACGAGGTATTGATGTGGCAGACAGTATTCCAGACTGTTGTTTTACGCAACAAAAATGTAGAAAATCTGTTAAAAGAATCTGGCGATTTCACATTAGTTGGTTTCGAGCAAGGTTTTGACAATTGGAAACAAACGCTTAACGAGTATGCGTCTGTTAGCGACTCATTGGTCGATGCACGCAAATGCTTGTTTGAATCGCTCGACAAAGCATACGACCTGTATCACGCTCTGTTACAACTGATTGTGGACCTAACCAGATTCCGTGAATTACAGCTCGATGAAGCCAAACACAAATATCTACCCACTGCCGACGACCTAAACCCTAACACTCGTTTTGTCGAAAACCGGCTTGCAAAACTCCTTGCAGAAAACACTGAACTTGAAACTTATGGCCACGACCATGACATTTCATGGGCTAATGACGATCTCTTGCTGCGACGGTTGATGAACTCCATTTTGGAATCTGAAATCTACAAAAAATACATCGAAAATCCCGACGACAGCTTTACGACCGATGCTGACTTCTGGCACGATATCATGCGCAACATAATAATCAACTCCGATGATATCGCCGATGCACTTGAAGCAAAATCTGTATTCTGGAACGACGACATAACAATAATGGGATCGTTTGCAATGAAAACACTGCGAAAAATGGCTATTGCCGAGAATCCTGCCGATGTTTCACTATTGCCAAAATATAAAGATGAAGAAGATGAAAAGTTCGGTCCCCGACTTTTTGAATCTGTCATAAAGAACCAACAGGAGTTCCGCGAAATTATCGACAGTCGCCTCACTCAGAGCAAATGGGATCCGGAACGACTTGCCTTTATGGACATCATTATTTTAGAAACTGCAATTGCTGAACTTCTTGAATTTGACTCAATTCCCACACTTGCAACTGTTAACGAATACACCGAAATTGCCAACTACTATTCTACCCCTCGCTCGGGACAATTCATTACAGGCATGTTGTACGCTATTATAAGTGCACTGCGAGAAGAAGGTAAACTTCACAAAGTTTAAAATCCAATTCAAATCAATAAAAAGAACTGCGATCCGGGCAATCGGATCGCAGTTCTT
The DNA here is from genome assembly GCA_964421745.1 of uncultured Muribaculum sp. GTDB lineage: Bacteria > Bacteroidota > Bacteroidia > Bacteroidales > Muribaculaceae > Muribaculum. The sequence continues at coordinate 30,628 of CAYQYL010000003.1, forward strand.
TTTATTGATTTACAAACTGTTTTAGGCTTTCAGATCAGCAACTTTTTTAAGAATCAGCACCAACTGATTCCAGAAACGTTCAACAGCGGGGATATGCATTTTTTCGGATGGTGAATGCACATTGCGTAATGTCGGACCAAACGAAACCATGTCGAGATGAGGATACTTTATCAAGAACAGACCACATTCCAATCCGGCATGAATTGCTTTAATTGCCGGTTTAATTCCATACAGTTCTTCATATGCGTCCGAAGCAATCTTCATTATTGTGGAATTCATGTTTGGCGCCCAGCCGGGATATCCATCTCCATGCGACACACGTGCTCCGGCGAGTTTAAACAGTGCTTCAATCTGACGGGCAATATCAAACTTGCGGCTTTCAACAGAGCTTCGCTGACTTGTGGTCACCAGAATAACATTATTAGGTTTCATTTTAACCGAAGCAAGGTTCGTTGAAGTTTCAACAAGATTTTCAAGATCGTGGCTCATGGAAATAACACCATGCTGGCAGGCGTACAAAGCTTCAATCAGCCTTACAGATGTATCGTGGTCGATTGTAAAATCAGGCTTGTCTGCAGTTGTAAGTGTTAACTTCATTGCCGTATCCGTAGCTTTATATTCATTTTCTACTTCGGCAACAAAAGTATTGAACATTACCATTACATCTTCTTTGGCCGATTCTTTCACTCCGAACACAGCGTGAGCGGCGCGGGGAATTGCGTTGCGAAGGTTTCCGCCATCAATTTCAGCCAAAGAAACAGTATATTTCTGCTGCAAAGAATAAATAAACCGAGCCAGAAGTTTATTGGAATTTGCGCGACCTTCGTGGATATCACCTCCCGAATGGCCACCTGACAAATTCGAGAGATCGACTTTAAACCAATGGCAATCGGCAGGAGTCATCTCCCGTTTATAGTCAAATTCTATCGTTGTGTCAATACCGCCGGCACAGCCGATATAAACTTCGGCATCGTCTTCCGAGTCGAGATTGAGCAGTATTGTGGCATTCATCATATTTTCGCCAAGATTATTGGCTCCTGTCAAACCTGTTTCTTCATCGACTGTAAACAGCGCTTCAACCGGACCGTGAACCAGCGAATTGTCGGCCATTACAGCCAACGAAGCAGCCATACCGATACCATTGTCAGCGCCAAGGGTTGTGCCATCAGCATGAACCCATTCGCCATCAACTATTGTTGTTATCGGATTGTTCTCAAAATCAAAACTCTTGTCGTTTGACTCACAAACCATATCCATGTGTGATTGCATAACGACTGTCGGAGCCTGTTCGTGACCAGGAGTTGCCGGTTTACTCATCAATACATTGCCGATAGCATCTGTTTTTACTGCAATACCACGTTCAGCAGCAAAGTCAAGTAAAAACTTACGGATCTTGTCTTCTTTTTTCGAAGGACGGGGCACCTTAGTGATCTGGTCGAATATATTCCAGATTAGAGCCGGCTTTAATTCTTTTATTGTCATATTGTTAATGTTATTTGTAATATATTTATCTTGATATTCGGTTATCTTTTTACTGCGTGAAAATGATCCCGGTGTTTATTGTGGGGATGTCATAATGTGTAAAATTGTTAAAAACACCCTATTTTCGAAGCCTAAGTTACAAAATAAAATTGATATAATTCCAAAATTGTAATTCGTTTCTTATATTTGCAGCGTAAAAACGCGAACTCGAAGTGACTACAATAATTTGTACCATAATTTTACTGTTTGCCGCCATATTGCTGCTCGGTATAAAAGTATTATTTATAAGCGGTGCAAAATTTCCGTCCGGCCACGTTCACGACAATAAGGAATTACGATCGCGCGGCATTACATGTGCTTCCGGAAACTATTCCAAAACAAAAAAAAGACAAACAAATTAATAAATACCATATTCTTCAAATGAAAAAGATTGCACTTTGTGTCAAAATTCTTTTCCTTGCTGCAGCTTTTGCAGTAACATCATGTTCTGACAACGGTAATACCGCGAAACAAGTTGAAACAGCGCCGGCAGAAACAGTTGCTGCGCCATTGAACATACGTTACATCGATGCAGATTCGATTGCAGCTCACTACAATCTTGCTAAAGACTTTAAGGAAGCCCAGTTGCGTCAGCTCTCAAAAATTGATAATGCTCAGCGCACCCGCGGTGCTGAAATACAGAAACTCGGTCAGCAGATGCAGCAAAAGATCAATACAAACGGCTACCTTTCTCAGGAAAGCTTCAATGCCGATCAGGAACTGCTCAACAAGAAACAAGTCGAAGCACAAAACTATCTTGCCAGCCTGCAACGCGAAGCTGAACAGGAAATGATTCAACAACAACTTCAGCTCACCGATTCAATCGAATCATTTATTAAAGAATACAACAAAGCAAAAGGCTACGATGCAATTCTTTATAAAGCAGCCGGTGTATATTTCAATCCTGCGCTTGACATTACAGACGAAGTTATCAGTGGCCTAAACGCCCGCTACTCAAAATCAGCCGCAAATTAAAATTCATAAACGGCTGCGTTAGTTTAAAACAAAAAACGAGCGGAACCGCATCTGCCACGATGTCGGTTCCGCAATTGTTTCGAGGCGGGAACTATTCTTTTGCCATAACTAAACAAAAAACACTCCGGCCACGTTTTCCTATTAAACAAGCACATACTTATGGAACGTATTAAAGTAAAAATAATTAACAAATCGCATCATCCACTGCCAACCTACGAAACATTTTCTTCGGCCGGAATGGATGTGCGGGCTTTCCTCCCCTCACCTGTTGAACTTAAACCCATGCAACGCGCTCTGATTCCTACAGGACTTTACATGCAACTTCCTCATGGATATGAATGTCAGATAAGACCGCGCTCCGGACTCGCCCTAAAACACGGCATTTCACTCGTAAATACACCCGGGACTGTCGATGCAGACTATCGCGGAGAAATCGGTATTATTGTAATCAATCTCTCCGACGAGCCGTTTATCATAAATGACGGAGAACGTATTTGCCAAATGGTTATTAAAGAGTATACTCGTGTTGAATGGGAAGAAACCAATCGCCTCGATGAAACAGAACGTGGCGAGGGGGCATTCGGCCATACAGGTGTTGATTAAAAAATCCTTTCACAAAGATTTCATGCTATCGTTTATCAGTATATTACTGTCCTCTGTTCTGTCAACAGCCGCTAATCTCGCTTTGCAAAACGCCATAGCGAAGCAGTCGACAGACCAAGGAAATGACGCAAAAGCCGACTACGTGTTCATGGAGGCTCAGCGTCAGTCTGCACTCGGCAACACAGATGCATATTACGATTTGTTGAGGCGTGCATACAGCCTCAACCCTAAAGATCACACAATCGGTTTCTATGTTGGTTACTTCGACCTAACAACCGCCGGAAACGATTCAATTCGTTTTTCCAACGGCTACAATTTAATGAAGCAGCACTTCGAAGCGCAGCCCGACGACTATTACAACTCTTTTATGTTCGGAACCGTAAACGATCGTTTGCGCAAAACCGGCGAATCTGTTCATATCTGGTCGGTGCTCGATTCGTTATATCCGGCAAAGCTTGAACCGGCGTTCAAATTGGCTGATGCTCTGAGTATGCAACAGGATTCTGCATCGTTGCGGAAAGCGATAGGAATATACGAACGATTAGAAACGACAAAAGGAAAAAGCATTCCACTTTCGAGCCGGAAAATGCGTACGTACATGGCTACACAGGACACAGCAGCCGTTATCGATGAAGCAACCAGTTTGCTTGCAACATCGCCCACAAGCGTCGAATATAACATATTTGCCGGTGACATCTTCGCCATGTTCGAAAAAAATGACTCTGCCATAGCCTACTACAATCGTGCATGCGAACTTGATTCAACTTCTGGTGTTGCCTTCTACCAACGTGCTATGTTCTACAAAAACGCTAACGACTCGGTGGCATACGACCGCGAAGTTTTCAACGCACTCTCACGCGAGGGTCTTGGTCTTGACGCAAAATTGGAGCTAATGACCGATTATATCCGCACTCTGTATGACGATCCCGCTCAACAGCCTCGAATACAATCTCTGTTTGCCACACTTCTCGACCAAAATCCCCACGAAGTGGCTCTCCGAGATTTATATTGCTCATATCTGCTTGCCATACACGACACTGACGGAGCACAGGAACAGCTGGGATATGCTGTCGATATGGATCCGGCAAATGAACAGCGCTGGACAACTCTGTCAAGTTTGTCGGCCGATAAGGGCGAATATAATAAGTCTATAGAAATAGCCGAACGCGGACTCCACTATTTTCCAAAAAGCGTACCACTGTACATGATAATCGGATCATCCTATCAGTTACAGCATAACTATGCCAAAGCGCTCGAAATGCTAAATAAAGCTCTCGATCAGACTCCGGTAAACAATCTCGATGCTCGATCCCAAATCATCGGCTCAATTGGCGATGTATACGTGGCCAAAGAGATGCGCGACTCAGCCTATACTTTCTACGACGAAGCCTTGTTGCTCAACCCACGAAATCTGCTGGTAAAAAACAACTATGCCTATTCCCTTGCCGTTGAAGAAAAAAATCTCGACAAGGCCGAACGCATGAGTGCTGACGTGATTGCAGAAAGACCAGAAGATGCAACGTCGCTCGACACTTATGCTTGGGTAATGTTCAAGAAAAAGAATTATGTGGAAGCTAAAGCTTACATTGAGAAAGCAATCAATGGAACAGATGAAGATTCGGCAGAAGTGTTTCATCATGCCGGTGATATATATTTCTGGAATTCTGAACCCGATAAAGCAATTGAGTATTGGGAAAAAGCCTTGAAGCTTGAGCCTGACAACTTGCTTTTACAGAAAAAAATCAAAAACAAAACCTTTTTCTTCGAATAACCATTCAGAATGATTTGTTTTCTAAATAAACCGATAATCACATTTACGTTAGCTACCGTAATGGTAACGCTGCTTCTGGGGCTGAATGGTTGTCATACAAAAAAGGTTGTTCAGTCAACCGAGCCGGAATTAAGTAGCACTGCTTTGTACAAAGAATTGACTTCTAACACAATGGAATGGACGAGTGTTGAAGTTCCATTTTCAATAACTTTAACTGATCCTACCAGAATTTCATTGACAGGACGCGCACGATTTGAGCGCGACAAATCAATGGAACTAAGTTTGCGTATGCTCGGCATAGAAGTAGCGCGTATGCTGATCCGTACGGATTCAATATTCGCACTATATCGTCTTGACAAAATTTATTTAGCAGAAGACATTACTGCCATATCCTCAGTTCTTCCGGTTAATCTTGATAATATTCAAGATCTCCTCATAGGACGGCCTTTTTTCTTGTCCGGCACTTCAATGACCGCATCAGACATCAAAGGTGTAAATCTTGGAGAAGTGTCCGACTCTATTTCCATTGTGCCTAAGCGCCAGCTGCCCGGCCTGATCTACGCTTTCACAGCAGCACAAAAGCCACAGATTTCGCTGACCGGCTTTGCTCTCGATGCCCCTGGGGCTAAAGTAAGAGTTAATGCTAAATACGCTCCATTCCAAAGCATGACACCGGCCGGAACACTCGCCGAAACAACATCCATTGATGTAATCAGCAAAAAGTTCTCAATAGCTGCACGCCTGACATGGAAGTGGAAAAGCGCTAAATGGAATGCCCCACTCGATATCATATGGCAAACTCCGGCAAACTATAAACGGGTTACGGCTGAATCTCTTATGAAATCTCTCCACCAATGAAACGGATCATTGTATTTTTATGTTTGCTGGCGTGTGGTTTTACACAAACAATCTGTTGTGCTCAGCCTAAAACCAAGCGAACATCTGAAACAGTGCGCAAGGAGCAACAACAGACAAAAAAAGCGATTGCAAAAACCAACAAACAGATTGCTGACAACAAACGTCGCACAACAGCTTCGCTCCGCACTCTCGATGCGCTTAATGCCGAGATGCAGACAAATAAGTCGACAATCAACAAACTTAACAGGCAAATTGATTCAATAGGCACAAACCAACGAAAACTTGCCGATACGGTGGCCGCATACAACAAACAACTCGATGCTATGCGCATTGCATATGCCAACTCAGTTCGGGCCACCAGAGCTGCCCAACAAAATTCACTGACGAAATTGGCTTTTGTTCTCTCCTCCGAATCATTTGCAACAGCCTACCGCCGCACCCGCTACCTGAATGAATACACCCGCTGGCAAAAACGCAAGACTCGCGAAATAGCAGACTCGCGTCAACGCCTCGAATACAAAACACACCAACTCGACAGCATTAAGAGATTGCATTCAAGTAAACTCAAACAGCTTTCGGGACAGCAGAATCAGCTTGAAAAGCGGCAACAGAAAACAGACTTATTAGTTAAACAGCTCAAACGGGAAAACAAACAACTCCAGCAAATACTGAAAGAGAAACAAACACAGGCTCAGAAACTCGATGCTGAACTCGATCGGATAATTGCTCAGGAAATCGAGCGACAACGATCCTCTGAAAAATCAGGCAAAAACAAAGCAGACAATAAAAACAGCGTATCAAAAAAGAACGGGAAACAGTCATCAACAAGCACCTATGCAACTGCTGAGTCGACACGACAATTGACCGGTTCTTTCGAAAGCAATAAAGGAAGGCTTCTCTTCCCGGTAAACGGACAGTACAAAATTGTCCGTGGATTCGGACGCCAGAAACATCCACAATTGCCTCATGTAATGATCGAGAACTCAGGCATCGATATCGAAGTTCCCTCAGGTGGGCATGCGAGAGCTGTGTTTGCCGGCAAAGTTTCTGCAATTTTTAAACAGCCCGGCTATGGTACGATTGTAATGCTCCGACATGGTCAGTATCTGACTATATATGCTAACTTGGCAGACATATCAGTAAAGAACGGATCGGAATTGAAAGCAGGACAGAACATCGGTCGGGTCGCACGTGGCGATGACGGTCGGGCAATTATGCATTTTGAACTGCGAAAAGAAAAGCAAAAATTAAATCCGCTGAACTGGGTTAAATAACCCGGCTCAGCGGAAACATATTAATACCAACTTATTCAATCATATCAGACCTACGATATCATTGATATCTGTCACGCCGTGACGTGAACAGTAATCGTTCATGTAGTCCACTATCTTAACTGTAACGGCAGGATCGATAAAATTCGCAGTTCCCACCTGTATGGCTCGTGCTCCTGCAAGCATGAATTCTATTGCATCACGTCCGTTCATGATTCCGCCCAAACCGATAACAGGAATTTTAACAGCATGAGCTGTCTGCCACACCATTCGAACTGCTACAGGGCGCACAGCAGCTCCGGACAGACCTCCTGTGACTGTTGACAAATATGGCCGCTGACGCTCAACATCTATTGCCATTCCCATCATTGTATTTATTAGCGAAACAGCATCGGCTCCTTCTGCTTCGACAGCTTTGGCTATGTCTGTAATCGATGTTACATTAGGCGATAGTTTTACAATAACAGTGCGGGGGAATGCTGACCGGACAGCCTTAGTAACTTCTGCAGCCCCGGCCGTAGTTGTGCCAAATGCCATTCCACCCTGTTTTACATTAGGACATGATATATTTATTTCAACAGCGGGAATTTTATCTAATGAAGCAAGGCGACGGCACACTTCAACATAATCCGCAACTTTAGCTCCAGACACATTAACGATTACATTTGTATCCAAATGCTTCAGACGGGGATAAATGTTTTCAATGAAATAGTCTACACCTTTATTCTGCAACCCAACTGCATTAAGCATACCAGAAGGAGTTTCAACCATACGGGGATAGTCGTTTCCTTGCCGTGGCTCCAGTGTAGTTCCTTTGACAATGAATCCGCCAAGTTTCTCCAAGTCTATAAAATCAGCGAATTCCTCGCCGAAACCGAATGTTCCGGATGCAGTCAGCACAGGATTCTTAAGTTTCAGACTGCCAATTTCTACATTTAATTGTGCCATGTCAGTTGTTCGGTGTTAAAGATTGGACCTTCTGTGCATACACACACATTTCCTTTCACAGTTTTTTCAACGCAACACAGGCAAGCGCCAAGTCCGCAAGCCATCATATTTTCAAGTGATACTTCGCAAGGAATATTGTTACGTCGGGCCACTGCTGCAACAGCTTTCATCATTGGAGCCGGACCACAGCAGTAAATTCGATCCCACTGTTGCTCTAAAGCCGGATTCAGGGTAACTACACCCGGAGTTCCTGCCGAGCCGTCGTCGGTCGAAACATGCACAGTACCTATTGCCTCCAACATGTCGATCTCAAGCAAATCAGACTGGGATCGCGCCCCCACCAGAAACTCTGGTGAATATCCCTTTTCCTTTAACCTTGCTCCCCAGTAGAGCATTGGAGCGACACCTACACCACCTCCTACAAGGAGAAATTTTGTTTCCGCTCCGTTTACCGAAAAAGAATTACCCAGAGGTAAAACCAAGTTAACAATATCGTCGGGAAGCAAACCGGCCAAGGCTCTTGTCCCCTCTCCGGCTTTTCTGACAAGCAGCCAAAGTGTATTGGCATCTGAATCGACATAATTAACAGATATCGGGCGGCGCAGATATGTATTCTTTGAATTGTCGACCCTAACCTGCACAAACTGCCCCGCCGCTATCTGCGGCAACTTACCTCCATCGGCAGGAGTAAGAATCAACAAGGAGTACAATTCGTGCATTCTCCGGTTTTCGACTACACGAAAATCCATTATATATTTTTTCATACAATTTGATTGAGTGGCTAAAATCGATTACAAAAATACAAAAAACCATTGTTTTTATGTACATTTGCACATTATGAAATTAATCTTTTTACAAATGCGTGTTCTGGCTACCCTGTTTTCAGGTTTGATATTCATCTCCTCTTATTGCCAGACATCGCCCTATAAGGGAATGTATGGCAGAGCGCTGAAAAATGCGATCGCACAAAATAAGCCCATTAATTTCTCGACACCAAACATCAACGAGCTCATTAGGATATATGGCAATACCTGTATGTTGTCGGGTAAAACAATGGACAATCCAGTGTGCGAACAGATAGTGCCGCAGCAATGGTTTGTAACTCCTGCATCATATTCGAAAGATGCATCGAAAGATTTATTCAATCTGATAGTTAGCGATGCGTCAGCTGCATATTCAAGAAATGGTCTGCCTATTGCCGACGTTGCTTCAACAAATTATAAAGTATTCGAACCCTCGTCAAAGCAGAAAGGTGCCTTGGCAAGAGCTATGTTCTACATAGCAACGATGTATCCGGCCGATATCTGGGAGGGCAACGGAGCTGTTGTTTTCTGTGATTTTTCTCCTTACCCGACGTTTACAACCCAGATGGCAGAAATATACCTGAAATGGAATCGCAACTATCCCCCCTCTGAAGCTGAAAAAGCTGCAAATAACAGTATCGAGCAACTTCAGGGCAATAGAAACATATTTATTGATTCTCCTGATCTTGCCGAACACATTTGGGGTGAAAATAAAAACAAACCCTTTGGCGACACATCCACAACACCCTCGGTTCAGTTACTTAAAAGCCGGTATAATCGGACTGAAACTATCTATTTAAATTGGCCGACAGCTGACAGCGAAGCTGTTTGGACGCTGGACGGAACAAAAGTTAAAAGCCTTGAAATTCCAGCATCTGAATTAAAACCGGGTCAACATGAAATTTCTTTCCGCTCCAAAAACAGAAAGGGGCAAATTCTCATTACAATTGAATAACGATGACAACTAAACGGATTTTACATATACTCACCGCATACGTCACATTACATCTCTGTTCATGTGGCGGCGATAATCAAGAAAGCGATCTGACAACGGGACGTTTTCCTAATACGGCATTAAAAGGAGAACTGGCCGACGCTTCGCCTCGCTTCAAAGACTCAACCCATAAAATTTTATATTCTGAAGGAGGGGTAATGATGATGCATTGTAATGGCGACAATGGTGATACAATATCACTTTCCCATATCGATTCAGGTAGTGAAATAAAACTGTGTTGGAAAGGTGAACTCAAAAAGGGCATCGTAAACAATGCACAGTTGCATTTAGACGGCGTGATGCTGACAGATACTGAAATTAATATCGTAAAAATAAATTCATCGGGCGTCTGGATCAGTTTCCGGACACCCGATGAAGATAACTGTCTGTTGGTTGTAACGCCCTAAGACTTCATTAATTAACAGTCTTTTCGTCGGCGAATTTATTTGGGAACTTAAGCTTTAATCGTGGGCGCGACATTGCGTAGATAATCAAACCGACACCGAGTATGATGAACGGCAGACTCAGTTGCTGCCCGATATTGAGCGTCATCCCTGCCTCACGCGCTACTTGTGGATTCTTAATGAATTCAATGAGAAAGCGCGGCAGAAATATTCCTATGAAAAATACGCCTAAAATTAAACCCGGACGTTCTTCGGCATTCTTTTTCCAATACATCCACATTAACAGCCCGAAAAGAATAAAATAGGCGGCCGCTTCATAAAGTTGCGTTGGATGCACTGCCTGACCTTCGTAAAGGGCATGCCATTGGTAGGATTTAACAAACATAAATCCCCAAGGCAATTCTGTAGGGGTTCCGAAAATTTCCGAATTAAACAGATTGCCAATTCTTATAAGCCCACCGACAAGAGCAATTGGAATAACCAGTCGGTCGAATGTCCAAAGCGGATTTCTTTTGGTGACGAAAATAGAAAACAGTATCACGGCAATAATGATAGCTATCGTACCACCGTGGCTGGCCAGTCCACCCTCCCAAAAATATAGAATTCTTATTGGGTTAAGCTTATAAACGTCCCATTCGTAGAAGAACACATGACCAAGGCGAGCGCCTACAATTGTGGCAATAACCACGTAAATCAGCAATGTCCCGAGCCATTTTTCCGGAGCGCCCTCGTGTTTAAACATCCGTGAAACAATCTCAAAACCGGCGATAAAACCAATTGCAAACATCAGTCCGTACCAACGTATCGCAATCGGAGAACTTATTATTTCCGGATTAGCTGCCCATGTAACGAAATCAAGCATCTGAATTGTTGTTACTTTAAACAAGGTGACTTAGCAATTCCGTTCGATCGCCGTGAAGCAAATCTATTACAGGCAACTCGATCATTGTGTATGCACCTGGTGCTTGTTTAAACGATGCACGAGCTACTCCAACAAGAATCTGAGCTGTTAACGCCGGATTATTGATCGACATATTGAATTCAAAACGCTGATTTTGCGTGCGTCCCGAAACGCCTTTTCGCACCATATTCACTCCATGTCCCATGTCTTTTATCTCATCGACCGAAGGAACCTGGAAAACGTGTGTTTCGTCAGAAGCAAAATAAGGATCTGATTTTATAGCGGCTGCCACTTCTGACAATTCGACTCCCGGTTCGAGTTCAACATAGACCATTCTCCGGTGTATGCCTGTGCCCAATGGTATTGTCATTGACAATGCATTCTTCACACCCTTTTTCGATTTTACCGCAACTGTGTGACCCATACTCATACCCGGGCCGAAATTAGTATATGTTACACCCTTGGGAGCGGCGGCCTGCATAAGCGCACGTACGACAGAGTCGCTCCCGGGATCCCACCCTGCCGAAATCACAGCCACGGTTCCGTTTGCTTTCGCAACGGTGTCGAGTGACGAACGCAATTCCACGATCTTTGTGTGTATATCGAAACTGTCTACCGTATTGATGCCTTTTGCCAATAATTCAACAGCATATTTTTCTACTTCACGAGTCGGTGTACACAGAATAGCTACATCAACGTTTCCGAGTTCTTCAACAGACGCAACAACTTTGTAAGGTTTTAACTCAGCTGGCTGTTCGGCTGCCGGGTTACGACGTACAACACCTGCAACCTCGAAATCGGGAGCTTCAAGAAGCGCATCAAGCACATAGTGGCCTATATTGCCGTATCCGACAATTGCCGCTCTGAATTTTCTTTCCATTTAATTAACAGATTAATAGGCAGTGCCGCAATGCGACACTGCCCGTTTGTTTGTATTACAATCTTATTCCGGCTGACGTCCACTTACGATTGCTTCTGTATCCTTTGCAATCATAAGCTCTTCATCAGTAGGGATAACAACTACTTTTACTTTTGAGTCGGCTGAAGAAATCAACTTTTCCTCTCCTCGCGAAACAGAGTTAACACTGTCATCGATCTTAACGCCAAGATAAGTCAAATGATCGCACACACGTTTACGGAGTTGTACCTGGTTCTCTCCCACACCACCGGTAAATGCAATGATATCAACGCCATTCAGCACAGCCGAATATGCACCGATATATTTAATTATCCGGTAGATATACATATCCAATGCCAACCGTGCACGCTCGTTTCCGGAAGCTATTGCCGCATCGATATCACGCATATCGGATGATACACCTGAAACACCGAGCAAACCACTCTTCTTGTTCAACAAATTGCTTAACTGCTTAGAATCCAGATGCTCTTTATCTTCGATGAATGTCAAAGCTCCCGGATCAACATCACCGACGCGTGTTCCCATCATCAGACCTTCTACCGGAGTCAGACCCATTGACGTGTCCACACTTTTACCGTTGAGCACGGCCGTGATCGAGCCTCCGTTACCGATATGACATGTAATCACCTTCTGTGTTGACGGATCCACATTCAGGAACTCACACGCACGGCGCGAAACATAACGATGGCTTGTACCGTGGAATCCATAACGACGAATGGCATATTTTTCGTACAACTCATAAGGAAGAGCATACATGTATGCTTCAGCAGGCATGGTCTGGTGAAAAGCCGTATCGAACACACCAACTTGAGGCACGCCCGGAATAAGTTCAGTAATAGCCTCAATACCTATCATGTTTGCCGGGTTGTGGAGCGGCGCTACATCATAACATTCCTTGATCTTTTCAATAACCTGATCATCGATGCGCACACTCTTGTTGAATTTTTCTCCACCATGCACAACACGATGTCCGACCGCGTTAATTTCTTTCAAGCTCTTGATGCAGCCATATTCAGGACTAACAAGCAGATTGAGAATATCGGTTATAGCCTTGCGATGATCGGGCAGCGGATCATTGATCACCTTCTTGCTGCCGTCGGCAAGCTTAAACTTGATGAACGAATCGGGCAAACCAATCTTTTCAACACCGCCTTCAGCTAAGGTTTCTTTTGTATCTACATTGATAAGTTTGTACTTAACGGAGCTGCTTCCGCAGTTCAGAACTAAAATATTCATAGTTTATTTCTGATTTTTCAGACCTATAGCCTGATTACATGTTATGATAACGGTTTTATAGATATCTTCGGGGAAACAGCCACGCGAAAGGTCGTTGACAGGTGCGGCAAGACCTTGCAAAATCGGGCCGACTGCCTGCACACCGGCTAAACGCTGAACAAGTTTGTAGGAAATATTTCCTGTTTCAAGCGACGGGAAGATGAGAACATTAGCTTCTCCGTTCACTGGGCTACCGAGTGCTTTGCTTTTTGCAACTCCCGGAACCAAAGCTGCGTCTGCCTGAAGTTCTCCGTCAACAATTAGCGACGGTGCGGCTTCATGAACCAATGCGGTTGCTTCAATCACCTTGTCGACCCGCTCATGTTTAGCACTTCCCTTTGTTGAAAAGCTGAGCATTGCAATTTTGGGTTCAATACCGGCAATATCGCGAGCTGTATCAGCTGCAGAAAGAGCGATCTGTGCGAGTTCTTTTGCTGTAGGATCGGGCAAAACGGCACAATCGGCAAACACGAGTATCCCGTCTGTACCATAGGATGAATCTTCCGGCAACAACATAAGGAAAGCTCCCGAAACGACATCAATTCCGGGTTTAGTCTTAATCACCTGGAAAGCTGCGCGGAGCACATTGCCGGTTGTGTTTAGCGCTCCGGCAACCTGTCCGTCGGCATCTCCGTTTTTAATCATCAGACAGCCAAGATAAAGAGGATTCGATGCTGTTTTATAAGCATCTTCCATAGTAATACCTTTGCTCATACGAAGTTCAAAGAACAAGGGAGCATATTTGTCAAGCACGGCTTTATCGGCTGGATTAACGATTGTTGCCTTTGATATATTGGTCAGGCCTAATTCTGCAGCTGCGGCTGCTATTTCATCAGGATTGCCAATTAGAATAATATTGGCGAGTTCTTCCGCTATTAATTTGTCGGCGGCAGTAAGAGTTCTTGGTTCTGTTCCCTCAGGCAACACTATGCGCTGACGGTTCTGTTTGGCCTTAGATGTAAGCTTTTCAAAAAGTCCCATTGTGTTATATAATTTTGGTTGGTTAAAATTTGCAGTTAAAAATTGTCCGACGGCGAAAAATATAATACATTTTGGATATGATGTCGTCGACATATGCTATCGTTTTACAAAATTACATTTTTTACCAATTAAATCACTATGTAATTCCCGGTTTTTTAAAACAAATTTGTGCTGTTGGCAATAATAAAGCAGGTTCCCGGATAATTAATCCTGAAAACCTGCTTATGAGCCACAACGGGGGCTCGAACCCCGGACCTTTTCGTTACGAATGAAATGCTCTACCGACTGAGCTATTGTGGCTTACAATTGCTGTCCGTTAATCAGCGCCATGATGGCTCCGTTTTGGACGTGCAAATATACTAATTTTTTATTGTTTGTTTGCTATATGTAACCTTTATTTCTGAATTTTCCCAATCAAATTTTGCCATGACAGGAGTTTCCGTATAGGGAACAATAGCTAAGATATTGGTACTATTGTTCACTGTTTCAGTTACCAGAGTAACCGGCATCAGTATAAATTCGCAGTCTGCATCTTCGATGCCTGTCGTTGCATCTTTCTCAATCATGTCGAGCATATACTGCCGCATCGAAGTAAACACATACGCATTTGCTGACGATGTATATGAGGCGTAAAATGATGTCTTGTTGTCAATCAAGTCGGCATTGGCAAAAAACTCATCGCGCTTGTCTTTTCTTATCAACAAAAGATAGGAAGGCGGATTGATTCCATAATCGTTATCGATAGTTTCTGCAGCAACCTTAAATGTCATCGCATTAATGACATTATACTTACCAGCCTGCTGTTTATACTTTGCCACTATATCGCGAACCGGAATGTTGACACTCACATCAAATCCCTGCGGACTTGGAGCAACTACAATAGGCGAACTTTCGGCCATTTTTGTCAATTCCGGACTCAGCTTCTGCGAAATATTATTGTAGTTGATAACCTCCGGCGTAATTGCCATAAAGGAGTTAACATAGTACAACGTCGTATCTTTGTCGTCGATTTTATCACGTTTCGACATATACATATACATTCGCGTAGCATAAAATGTCATGATGCGGCCGCTTCCATAGGAATTCTTCACATATAAGCCCGGGAACCATTCAGCGAATTTTTCGGGGTCGTTAAATAGCGCTGTACCACCCGGCGATGTGTACTTATTAAAAAATTCACGGCCGAACTCAAGCGGAAGTTTTACATCAACCACTCTGACAGCCTGAGTGGTATATATATCGGCAATTGAATCGTCATAACCGAGCACTGTCGCCGTGTAGGTTTTGCGAGCAATCAAATCTGAAGCATCGTAATAATCGGACGGCGATGTAAATTCAGCGATGCTGTTAGGCAACTGGCGATTGAGTTTGTAAACCTCAAGTCCGAGCGGAGCAACCGAATCGCCAACAAGCGCACCCTCCGACATGAACATACGCAGCTTAACAGAGTCGACATTTTCAGCTGTCACTCCGTCTGTCATCAGCTTGTTTGCCGGCATAAACTGTGCAACAAAATCGCTCGACAAATCTCCATATCCTTCGGCTTGAATTGTACCGAGCAACTGATTGCTTGTACGGGCATACCGTGTATTATTCGGCTGAGAATAACCTGTAATGGTAAATTCCGAGTCGATAACAACCTCTACCTGATCTTCGACAACCGACGAACCGATGTCACTTGTTTCCTCGCATGCCATCACAGACACTGCAAACGCTCCTGCACAGAAGACTTTAGTTAAAATTGACCGCATAAAATAAAATTTTTATCGGCTTTTAAAGCGATTTATAGAATTCCATATAACTATCAACGTAGTTTTCTTCGCCAGGGAAAGGAAGGAATGGTTTCCCCGATGCTTTCGCATATTCAAGCACCTCTGGCATGATATTGTCTGCCGATTGCACAATTGCATCGCTATAATCTATAGCCAGTTTCTGCAAGTCAAGCCAGGTCACCGCATCGGCGCCAAGGGCTGCTATGTCTTCATCGGTAAGACCCTCTTGCTTCAACTTTTCCTGCATTCTCGCATCGAGAGAGCCTTCAAAAACATCACCACAAAGCGAATAAACTATTTTCGGATTGTTCAGTGCCGGATCATCGGCATAAATCCGCTTGAGGTAGAGAGGTGCGAGCGAGCTCACCCAACCCGCACAATGAACGAGCGACGGATACCAACGCAACTTCTTCACCGTTTCTACGACGCCTCGCACATAGAACATAATTCGTTCGTCATTATCTTCTGGATGTGAACTAATCTCCAATTCCTGCTGGCTGGTAGTCCGGAAAAAGTAATCTTCGTTGTCGATAAAATAAACCTGCATTCGGGCAGGCTGCAATGTAGCCACCTTTATAATCAACGGATGGTCTGCATCGTCAATCACAATATTTAGCCCCGAAAGTCGAATAACTTCGTGCAGCTGATTGCGACGTTCTTTAATACAGCCATACTTCGGCATAAAAGTGCGAACCTCTACCCCTTTCTCCAATATCCCCTGAGGCAATGTATGACTCAGATTAGCCAAAGGCGACGAGGCCACATAGGGAACTATCTCCTGCGAAATGTAAAGTACCTTGTTAAGTTCCATTAACGATTGGTTTTGCTATATATATTTAATTGTGCAAAGTTACGAAATTTTTCACAAATAAACCACAAACTCACCGTTCTTGACAAAAACGGCGAGTTTACGATGAGGTTTTAATAATCTTTAAGAATAGTTCTCTATATCTTTTGCAATCTCAGGCAAGGCCTACATAAACTCTTTGAGCTTTGCTTCAAGGTCGGCAGCCTGATGCACTCCAGCAGCACGCCATTTGACTTCACCATCCTTAAAAATCATAAGAGTAGGCACTGACTGGATGCGATATTGTGCAGAAATATCCTGATTTTTATCAACATCTATTTTTACAATTGATGCAGAATCGCCCACGCTTGCCTTCAACTGCTCAAGAATGGGATGCATCATCTTACACGGGCCACACCATGTGGCAAAAAAATCTACCAATACAGGTTTCCCTGAATTTACTATTTCTTTAAAGTCGCTCATAATCTAATTTTTTGTTAGTAATTTTATTTACAAAATAAACACTCTATGTTTAGCAAAAGTTCACTTTTCATAATCTTATCTGACAATCAAAACATTGCGCACTAAACAACAAAAAAAGTTCAGTTTTTATTGCACATCTCAATTTTATAAATTAAATTTGCACTCGCAAAACAAAAACGGCGGGATAGCTCAGTTGGTTAGAGCGTCGGATTCATAACCCGGAGGTCTCGAGTTCAATTCTCGATCCCGCTACAAAGGCTCAAAAATTAATTTTTTGAGCCTTTTGTTTTATACTTATGCGCAAAAACGCTAAATTAGCCATCGACAAAGCGTTTTATGCGAAACCACTATAAAGACATCGACTTCTATGGACATCAACTTCGAAAGGCTTATTGAACTGAGCTACGAAATAGAAGGGCTTCTTTTGCTTGCCCAACAGAAAGGTGACAACACACCATTGCAATTATGGCAACTCATCTCCTCCAAAGCACAAGAAATCCACGAGGCTACATATCATCCCGAGAAACCCGCTCAAGAAACTTCAGAATCGGTTGTTCTCTCCAGCAATATGCCGGAAGAGCTTCCTTCGCCCGACATAAATCCCCAAGCGTTAGACATGCAGGCGATTGAAACCACAGGTCAAACACCTGAAATTGAAATTTCCACCGAAAACAATCAAGCGCAACCTGCTTTTTCAGACAATTACAACTCAGAGCTTGAAATCGAAGAATCAGCCGGGACTGCCGAGGAGGTACCAATACACTCAAACATCAATTCCGACGACTCAGACATTACAGATTCCTCCAGGAATTTTCCAGACCAAACCGAGCCAATCATTGATGACATTGACGACAATTCCGAAACATATCAGAGTTTCGAAAACGAGAAGATATATATCAACGGCCTACAATCGGATCTATGCGATGATTGCGAAAACGACGATTCAGAAAGCAAGCCCTTAACTCTTGACGAAAAACTTGCCAGAGAACAAACTCGCAATCTCAAAAAAGCATTTTCTCTAAACGACCGTTTCCGTTTCCGCCGCGAATTGTTCGGCAACAGCGACTCTGAGTTTGCCGATGCCATCAACATGGTAGAAGCAATGGAGTCGTTGACCGAAGCCAACGAGTATTTCTACGACGACCTCCAGTGGGATCCGGAAAACCCCGAGGTTATCGATTTCATGCAAATAATCACCAAACACTTCCAAAGCCGATGAGCGGCAAACTATTCATCGTCCCCACACCTGTCGGCAACATGTCCGACATGACGCTACGCGCTGTCGAAACATTAAATAATGTAGAACTAATACTTTGCGAAGACACAAGAACCAGCGCAGTTCTGCTACGGCATTTCGGCATTACTACTCCCACCGCTTCACACCACAAATTCAATGAACATGCCACCGCCCAACCGATAGCTTCTCGCATTCTGGCCGGTGAGAACATTGCTTTGATCAGCGACGCCGGCACCCCGGGAATTTCCGACCCCGGCTTCCTTCTGGTGCGCGAATGCCGACGGTTAGGTGTTGAAATTGAAACACTCCCCGGCCCGACAGCATTGATACCCGCTTTGGTAAACTCAGGGCTGCCATGCGACCGTTTCACATTCGAAGGCTTCCTGCCACCCAAAAAAGGCCGCGCTACACGCCTTGCTGAGATTGCCGCCGAGAACAAAACAGTTATAATCTACGAATCACCCCTAAGGCTCGTAAAAACTTTATCAGAGTTAGCTGAAGTTTGCGGAGCCGACCGACAGGCATCAGTATCACGCGAAATATCCAAACTTCACGACACTACCGTAACCGGCACCCTCCTTGAATTAAAACTCTATTTCGAAACAAACATTCCAAAGGGAGAAATTGTTATAGTTGTTGAAGGTAATTCTGCAAAAAAGCAAAAGACCCCTCATAAAAACAAATATCGCGACAATTCCCCGTCTGCGAATGAAGATTGAATTCAAAAACATATTTCAACTACAATTATAAATTATGAAAAAGATAATCTTATCTGTCGCTACCGGACTCGTCTTCCTGACAGCATGTAACGAAGGAAAATTAAAAAACGCCGAAGAACGCAATACACGCCTCGACGATTCACTTCAGACCGCTTTAGCCAATCAAGACTCACTATTTGTCTTGCTCAACGACATTTCCGAAGGCATGAGTCAGATCAAAGCCATGGAAAAGATTTTAAACAGCAGCAACCTAAACGCTGAAACTACATCGCGCAAAGAACAAATCAGAAACGATATGGCTGCAATCCAACAAGCTCTTCAACAGCGTCGCCAGCGCCTCGAAGAACTTGAAAGAAAACTATCAGCCTCTCAGCAATACAGCACAACTCTAAAAAGAACTGTTGAAAACCTGAAAGCTGAAATTGCGCAACAGGAAGCCACAATAAGCACACTTCGCAACGACTTGCAGGCAGCAAAAATTCAAGTTGCCGACCTCTCTCGCAGCGTCGACTCATTAAGCAATACAATCAATGTAGAGCGCCAGGCAACAGAATTAGCACAGCAGGAAGCCACCGAGGCCGCGAACGAACTGAACACATGCTTCTATGCTATTGGATCGAAAAAAGAGCTAAAGGAATCAAAAATCATAGAAACCGGCTTTCTCCGCAAAACCAAACTCATGCAAGCCGATTTCCAACAGAGCTATTTCACACGTGGCGACAAACGAACACTAACCGACATCCCCACCCACTCGAAAAAGGCTAAAATATTAACAAACATGCCAACCGATTCCTATCAGATCGAGGATGCCGACGGACACAAAATCATACACATCACCGATCCAAACCGCTTCTGGAGCCTTTCCAACTACCTTGTCATTCAAGTCGACTGAGATCAACAAGAATAAATTCAACAGCAAGCACTCCAATCAACGGAATGCTTGCTGTTACTATATATACTTATCAAAGTCGGACGACTTCTCGTAATAAAAATTAGCCATACGCCGCAGGAAAAGCACAAAATTGAACTAACAAAATTTGGTTTGTAAAAAATATAATAATAAATTTGCAAATCAAATGGCATACGCAACGCCTTCATCTATGTTTAACAGCCATTGAATGACTCCGCGACTGACAAGGCTGTTTTGGCAGTTATCCGACATCGCGAACCATGAACAAACACGATGACAGGGAAACGAGGCGAAGTAGCGAACAGCATTGAAATAATCAAAAAACTAATATAGTAACTCAACTTAAACCAAAACATTATTTACAATCATTATG
Organism: uncultured Muribaculum sp.; assembly: GCA_964421745.1. Taxonomy (GTDB): domain Bacteria; phylum Bacteroidota; class Bacteroidia; order Bacteroidales; family Muribaculaceae; genus Muribaculum. The sequence goes on from CAYQYL010000003.1 coordinate 51,133, forward strand.
GAAGCTCAAAAGCCTAATTCCGGAGCCGCTGCGGCTCAAGTTAAACCCACTAATGTTCACGACGGTGGTTCTAAAGTTCGCGGTATCAAGAACGCATTCCTCGTAATCGTTGCTTGCTTTATCGTTGCTGTCTGCTTTTTCGTATTCTACCTCGGCGATTCAAGCCACTTCGACGAAGCAGGTCATCCGCAGGACCTCTTTGGTACAGTATACAAAGGTGGTTTCATCGTGCCTATTCTCCAGACACTTCTTCTTACCGTTATCGTTCTCTCTGTTGA
>CAYQYL010000004.1:0-49084 GCA_964421745.1 uncultured Muribaculum sp.
CCGGCGGATGTTTTGCCTACGACTATCACTGGCGCGACGGTATCGGCGATCCGGCCAAGCGGCCGACGCTGACCAACAATAACTGGGGCGGTACGCAAGAGGACAACTCGTTTGGCACGCATGAATTCTTCAATCTGTGTGAACTTGCCGGAATAGAGCCCTATCTGTCGGTGAACATCGGCAGCGGTACCGTTCAGGAGGCTGCACAGTGGATCGAATACGTTACAGCACCTAACGGACCAATGGCCGAGGAGCGCGCCGCTAATGGCCGTAAAGAGCCGTGGAAATTGAAATACACCGGTATCGGTAACGAAAGCTGGGGTTGCGGCGGTTCGATGCGTCCGGAGTACTACTCCGACGTCTATCGTCGTTATTCGACATATATGCGCAATCAACCCGACAACAAACTGTTCCGCATTGCATCGGGGGCAAGCGACTATGATTACCGCTGGACGGAAGTGCTCATGGATCGCGTAGGCCCCGGCCGAATGAACGGTTTGTCGCTCCACTACTACACATGTGTCAGCTGGACCGGTTCGAAGGGCAGTGCTACTGACTTCGACAACACTGTGTATTATTCAACGCTCGGCAAAGCTCTTGAAATCGATCCAGTGCTTCGCCGTCACATCGCGATAATGGATCAGAAAGACCCGAAAAAGAAAGTTGGTCTGATGGTGGACGAGTGGGGAACTTGGTTCGACGAAGAACCGGGTTCTATTCCCGGACATTTATATCAGCAGAACACGATGCGCGATGCAATGGTAGCAGCTCTGACTCTGAATGTTTTCCATAAGTATGCCGACCGTATCCGCATGGCCAACATCGCCCAACTTGCCAATGTGCTTCAGGCTATGTGGCTTACAAAGGGTGATAAATTGGTGCTGACCCCAACATATTATGTGTTCAAAATGTACCGACCGCATCAGGATGCCGAGTTCATCCCGCTGACTGTTGATTGCGACACTATTAAAGACAAAAACAATCGGCCTGTGCCAACTCTCAGCGCGACTGCTACCCGTGCGGCCGACGGCAGTGTGACAATTTCATTTGTTAATCCTGTGCTCGACAGCGCGCGTAAGGTTGCAGTTGAACTGCCCAAGGATATGGTGTCAAAAGTTCAGACGGCCGAGGTGCTTGCAGCCTCCGACATACATGCGATGAACACTTTTGAGAATCCTTCGGTGGTTAAGACAGCACCCTTCACAGGCGCACGCCTGAAAAAGAATGAGCTGACACTGCAGATGCCACCGATGAGCATTGTCAGTGTCACGTTGAAATAAACGGATGAATTTCGACGCAGATTACATACGTTCGCGACACAACCACTGGATAGTGGCCATAGGGCAAAAAGGGATCTGGAATATGCACGCTTTTGCTCCGGTGACTATCATTGTGAAACCCCGCAGTAAAACTTGTAATGGAAAGTTTCGCCGGAAGACAGCTATAGTTAACGGACGGGTTGCGATAGATGATGCAATTATCATTTATCGCAATTCGCCCGATCGGTCTGCTGCCGAGATTGACAATGTACTTGTCCATGAAATGATTCACCAGTATATTTATCAGGCACATCTGACAGATACAAGTTCCCATGGGCGCATATTCCGGTCGATGATGGCGGGCATCAACAAGGCTTTCGCGGGGCAGCTTAACATCACTATTTCGACTAAAGCCGATATGTCTGCCCATGGTCCCGGCCGGCAGACTCATCTGCTGGTGGTTCTCCATTCGGTGGAGTGGGTTTATTGTTGTGCGATATGCCGGTCGAGTGTGCGTCAGATTGCACAATATCTGAAACGCTACAGGACGGCTATGAAGATTTCCGCGGTCGAATGGTATGTGTCGAACGATGTCCATTTCGACTCATTCAGCAAATGTCGCTCTCGGTTGCATGGCGAACGAGTTGATCCGGGTGAATTGAATTTGTATTGTGAAAAATATGGACTTCGGAAACTCCAGAGTTAGATTTTTCTTCCAATTTTTTTCTTAATTTGCAAAGGTGGATAAAAACAAAATTTCTACCTTTATGTTTATAAATCTAAAGAGCGGAAATTGTGCCCGTTTCTTAATTTGTGCATTTCAATTCATTACATTATACGTCTTTTGGCACATCTAATTCATAATACATTGGTTAGACGCATCCTGAAAACTGTTTTCTGGGTGATAATTGTTGTTGTACTGCTGCCGCTTGCTCTCTATGTGCCGGCGGTTCAGGATATTGTTGTGCCTTTTGCGCTACGCAAGGTTTCCGAGTCGGGCGATATGACTATCGAAGCCGACCGTTTCCGGCTGCGTTGGCCGCTGCGTATCGAACTTGAAGGAGTGAGAGTGCTTACGGCCCCGAGCGACACCATGGTTGCCTTAGGCAGAGCTAATCTTGAGGTGATGGCGTTGCCACTGCTTAAACTCGATGTCAGAGCCTACGGGCAGTTAAACGACGTAATGTATCAGATGGGAACGCCGGATTCTGCAATGTACATCAAGGCTTATGTGAACGATTTTAAGCTGTCGCCTTCGAGCTATGGTTTGAGCGACGGACACATAAAAGTGAGCGATGCCACCGTTGACGGAGCGGATATCAATTTGATCATGAAAGGCGAGAGCTCATCAGAACCGGACACAGCAACTTCATCCACGCAAATGCTGATCGAAGCCGACAGACTTCAGTTGCTAAACGTGCGTTATCGGATGAGTATGTATCCGACAATCGATTCTTTGGGCGCATTCGTGCCGTCGGCATTGCTTGCCGATGGTGTTGTCGACATCGGAAGAAGCATGATCGATGCCAGGTTGCTGCAGATCGACAGTGTCGATGTGGCCTATATTTTCCCTCCTGCCGATTCTGTCGCTAAAGATACGGTTGTTGCTAAAACCGCTGTTGATACGGCTGCCGTTTCTGCACCATGGCAGATAAGAGCACGTGAAATTTCCATGACAGGTCGCAAAGCCACCTACGCAATGTCCGGAGCTGTTCCTCAGCCCGGATTGGACATGAATTACATCGAGGCGCAGGGTATAGAGCTGCGTGTAGATTCATTTTACAATTGCGGCACTGCCATAAAAGTACCCTTGACAAATTTCCGGGCAACAGAGCGCTGTGGGGTTGTGTTGTCGGCCAACGGTGTGTTCGAAATGGATTCGATAGCAATGTATGCCAGGGACTTCGTTTTTGAAACACTTTTCTCTGATATTAAGCTCAATGCCACAATGGGCATGGGCGATTTGTCGCGTCCTGAACAGGTTCCTCTTTCGGCCGAGATTGAAGCCCGCATAGGTGCTCACGATGTCGATCAGCTGATGCCGTCGCTGGCACCGCTCATGAAACAGCTGCCCACCTACAACGATATTCGTTTCGAGGCATCGGCAGAAGGAACAATGGCTTCTTTGAACATTCATAAGCTCAAAGCGTCTTTGCCAGGATGTGTCGAGCTCTCGGCCGCAGGCGCAGTTTCGTCGTTCACTGATCCGGATAATTTAGGAGGCAGGCTGTCGCTTCACGGAGCTATACAACAACCGGCTTCGTTGAAACCACTTCTTGCTCAGTTGAGTCCGAATATGCCTGTGAGTGTGCCGCGTATGCGTGTCGACGGGTCGGTTGTTATGAACCGCGGAAACATCGCCGGTAATCTCAAGGCGTTGACAGAGGAGGGGCAGCTTGGCCTCGATGCAACCTGGAATGGCCGGCTTATAGACTACACTGTTGGTTTACACGCCAATGCATTTCCGCTAAATGCATTCCTGCCGCAGACCGGATTGAAACGAGTATGGGCCGACATCAACGTTGACGGCCGAGGGTTTGATCCCGACAAGCTGTCGACCCGGCTTAAGGCCGATGCTACGTTGCATGAAGTTGAATATTTAAATCATGCACTGAAGGATATCCGGCTGTGGGCTAAACTGGATTCAGGAAATGTTGATGCGGGTGTTGTGTCACTCAACAATTATGCAGACTTCGATATAACAGTCGGTGGTCAGTTGGCTGCAGACCGGTATAGCTTCGACATTGACGGAGATGTGCGCAATCTGGATCTCAGGCAGTTGGGAATGTCAGATACAACCAACCGCGGCTCTGTTTCTTTGGGAGGTACGGTGGAGATGACGCCGGCACGCCAGCTCTACGACGTTAACCTAAAGGTGACAGCGCTTGCTTGGGAAGTTGGCGATGTTGACCTTTCAACTCCGGAAATAGGATTAAATTTTGTGTCGACCGACACAACCGTCCATGCAGGGCTCGACAATGAAACCCTCCGGGTGCGCTTTAATTCGGCGTGCGGTCTTGATTCGCTTCTTGCGGCAGTCGACCGTGTGACTATTTCGCTCGATTCTGCAATTGAGCGTCGCAGTCTGCACATCGAGAAAATCCAGCATGCTCTTCCTGGAATGGAATTTACTGTGAATTCAGGGTCGGAAAGCGTTATAAACGGCTTCCTGGCTACTTCAAAAATCCGATATAAAGGTTACAACTTCCGGTTGGCGAATGATTCAACAATACATGCCAACGGTAAGGTGGAGCGCATAAAATCTCCCTCGTTCGCAATCGATACAATTGCTCTTGATATGTATCAAAGCGTGGATTCATTATTGGGGTCTATTCAAATGCACAACCGCCCCGGAACGATGGACGATTTCGCCCATGTGGTTGTTAGCGGTAAACTCTCCCCAATGGGACTGAGCCTGATGGTCGACCAGCAGGATATAAACAACCGCGTAGGCTACGACATCGGCGCTTTTATCGGGATGGCCGATTCGGTGGCTTACATGCATCTGACGCCACAACACCCGGTAATCGCTTATAAAGAGTGGACAATCAACGGCGATAATTTCATATCGTACGACATCAAGCACTCTCATTTCGATGCCGATCTCGAAGCAAGTTGCGGTGAGAGCTACCTGATGCTGAAAACCGATCATAACCACGAGCATATCGGGGTTGCAGCCGAGGCTGAAGACATCACACTGAAAGCATCGAACATAGAGTTGTCCGACTGGCTGTCTATTTCACCTTTCGCACCGCCGATCAAAGGTCTTTTAGGCGCAGAAATCAATGTGTTTTGGGATCCTGAAAAGAAATCACTCACAGGCGACGGATCGGCTCAGCTCGAAAATTTGTTCTATAACAATGAGCGTGTCGGATCGTTTGATCTCGGATTCGGTCTGTCGACAAACAACGAAGGTGTGATTCATGCGTCGACATCGCTGCTGGTCGACTCTGTTAAGGTTATAACTGCAGTGGGCGCTCTTAACGACTCAACAAAGCCCTCGCCGATGACTCTCGATTTTTCGATGATTCATTTTCCGCTGTCTATCGTGAATCCATTCATGCCCGAAGGTATGGTTCATCTGCGTGGAATGCTTAACGGAACAATGGATATCACCGGAACGCTTGCACATCCGCAGTTCAATGGTTTCGTGCAATTTGACTCTGCAGCCGTGAAGGTCGATATGCTCGGTACAGATTTTCGCTTCCCTGACACTAAGATACCAATGGATTCTAATGTAGTAGTGTTCAACAACTATGCTATCCACGCACTGAACGAAAACCCATTGCTCATTAACGGAGAAGTTAATCTGAAATCTTTGTCGACACCTGCAATACGCCTGAATATGAAAGCTAATAACATGCAGATTTTAGGTTCAGAAAAGAAACGCGGTCAGGATGCCTACGGCAAAGCATTTATTAATGCCAGTGCTGATGTGCGCGGCAATATGAATCTGATGATTGTCGATGCGGACCTGACACTGCGCAGCGGCTCTAATCTGACATATGTCATGAGTACGTCTGCTTCTGAAATAACTCAGAATACCGACCAGAGCTCTGTTGTGCGCTTTGTCGAATTTGCCGACACAGCTTCGTTGGCCGATGCTGATTCGATAAATAATGCAGGAATGGCGCTGCTTCTTAATGCGGTGCTTAATATCAAAGAGGGAACTACCATTAACGTTGAACTTCCCGGTTCGGGGCAGGACAAAGTGCAGCTTCTCGGCAATGGAAGCCTGACATTTTCTATGTCGCCTTTTGGCAGCATGCGTCTGACAGGCCGATACAATCTCGACGGAGGTTTTGTCAGATACTCTCCACCGTTGATTTCGCAGAAGACATTCCGCTTTCAGTCGGGCAGTTATGTGGCATTTAACGGAGATATGATGAATCCGCTGCTCAACATTCATGCCACAGATCAGGTTAAAGCCAATGTCACCGAAGAAGGTCAGGATTCCAGACTTGTGAATTTCAATGTTGGGCTGTCGGTGACAAACACGCTCGCCAATATGGATGTCAAGTTCGACCTCAGTACAAATGACGATTTGTCGGTTCAGAACGAATTGCAGACGATGAGTCCGGAGCAACGTGCCAACCAGGCAATGAATATGTTGCTTTACAATGTATATACCGGTCCGGGCACAAAAGGCACATCGGCTTCTAACCCGCTGTTCTCATTCCTCGCCTCGCAGCTGAACACCTGGGCCGCCAACTCTATCAAGGGTGTCGACATTCAGTTTGGTGTAGACCAGTATGATCACACAGTCCAGGGCTCAACCTCTACTGCGATGACCTATAGCTACAAGGTGAGCAAATCGCTCTTCAACGACCGCTTCAAGATTAATGTAGGTGGTAATTACACAACTGATGCAGGCGACTCGGAAAATCTGGAGCAGAACCTGATTAACGATGTTTCGGTTGAATACCTTCTCAACCGTTCCGGAAGCATGTATGTCAAGCTGTTCCGTCATGTAGGGTATGAGAGCATTCTGGAGGGTGAAGTGACACAGACCGGTGTGGGCTTCGTCTACAAGCGCAAGCTGAACTCGCTGACTGAAATGTTCTTGCCGTGGCAACACCGCAAACGTAGAAAGGCGGCCAGAGAGGCTGCGGCAGCAGAGGCCGCTCTTAAAGAAGCAGAGCAGAAAGCAGCCTCTTCGAATGAAAATGTAAATACGCAAACCAAATCCAATGAGATTGAACAATAATATATACGCCCTGCTGGTGCGCTGTGTGGCCATAGTCTTTGCCTCCTTGTCGGTGGCTTCGTGTTCCACGACTAAACGCTTGCCGAAGGACGAAGTGCTGTATGAAGGAATCAAGGGGCTTCAGATTAATGCTCCTGAAGGGCATAAGGTGCCCGAGGATGTGGTTGAAGAACTTAAAAACGACATTGATGTGCATCCCAACAGCTATATCTCCTTTCTGGGTGTCCGTTCCCCATTTCCTATCGGGTTGTGGGTTTACAACAACTGGAATCCTGATTCGAAGGGCTTGAAAGGGTGGCTTTACAAGAAACTGGCCGAAGAACCGGTGACAGTTTCGGATGTCAGACTGCCTATGCGCATGAAACTCCTTGAAGGCGAATTGGCTAATGCCGGCTACTTCCGCGGTACAGCTTCGTATGAAATCGTTCCCAACAAACGAAACGACCGTAAAGCGAAAATTCTATATACCATCAACACCGGCAACCCTTATCCGATCGATACAATCGAGTATCTGCCCGAAACCAACCATTTGTATCACTGTATCGACTCGCTGATGAAAGGCGTGCCTTATCTGAAACCTGGTGCGCAATATTGTGTCGATTCTCTAAGTGCGGTACGTACGGATGTTGCCAACGGGTTGCGAAACCGGGGCTATTATTTCTTTCGTCCCGAATACATCGAGTACCTTGCCGACAGCACCATAACACCTCAGAAAATAGCTTTGCGCCTAACGGTTGCCTCAAATGTGCCCAAATTCGCTTTACAGCGATGGAAAACCGGCGACGTAACCGTCTACATCGACCGGAATGATCACCAGGGAGTAACCGACACAACAGTTACTCAACGAGCTACGATTATCCGGCAGCAGCCCTCGCGTTTGCGCAAGGGGCTGATTGAATCGTGTATGGCATTCCGCAAAAACGGATACTTTTCCGTGTCGAGAATGAATCGCACGCAGAGCTATCTTTCGCGTCTGGGAATTTTCAACTATATCAACATCGAGGCTATTCCCGACACGACAGCTTCCGAGCCGACGCTGAATGTGCTCGTACAGTGCACATATGACAAACCGCTTGAAGCTACTCTGGAAGCTAATGTGGCTTCCAAGTCAAATTCATATCTTGGTCCAGGTGTTACTTTCAACGTCACCAACCATAACCTTTTCGGGGGAGGAGAACAACTCAATGTTGGAGTGACGGGGTCGTATGAATGGCAGACAGGCCACAACCGATCATCGGTGTTTAACTCTTATGAGGCCGGGGTGAACGCATCACTGGCATTCCCGCGAATTTTGGCTCCAAGCATAATTCCCCTATCACGGCGTAATCTTAACTGGACCCGTTTTACTCTGGGTGCTGATGTGCTAAACAGACCACACTATTTCAACCTGGCTCAGTTCAGTGCCTCGATGAACTACGACTGGCGCACCCGGCGCTATTTCAGCTACACATTCACGCCGTTCAAGCTCACGTATATGAAGCTTATTCACACGACTGAGGCTTTCGACGAACTCATGAATCAGAATCGTGCAATCGCTCTAAGTTTCAGAAACCAGTTTATTCCGCAGATAGGCTGGTCGATGGTTTACGATCGAGATATGGATCGGTTCAACAAGATTAACATCCAGACATCGGTTACAGATGCCGGTAACATATTCTGGGCTTTGTGGAGAGCATGCGGAGTGAAAGGTGAAAAAAAGATATTCAATGTTCCCTTTTCGCAGTTCATAAAGGCCACGGCTCAGCTGGTGTATTCGCGTCGTATCGGAACAGGCGATTCGTGGCTTGTCAGTCGAATCTACGGTGGCGTGGCGCATGCCTACGGCAACTCCTCTGAGGTGCCCTACAGCGAGCAGTTCTATGTTGGAGGTGCAAACTCGGTTCGTGCGTTCACAGTCCGTTCGATAGGCCCCGGCAGCTATCATCCCTCAAAAGAAACTGTGAACGGTTACTTCGACGAAACCGGTACGTTCAAGTTTGAATTCAACGTAGAATATCGTTTCCCGATTTTCGGCCCTGTCCACGGTGCAACATTCATTGATACCGGAAATGTCTGGTTGTTACGCAACGACAAAAGTCGTCCCGGAGGTCAGTTGCGAGGCTCCATATTCTTTAAAGACCTTGCAGTCGGTACGGGAGTGGGTTTGCGCCTCGACATCAGTATGCTCGTGATTCGCGGCGACCTTGGCATTGGCATTCATGCTCCGTACGACACTGGAAAACATGGCTATTACAACATGACGTCATTCGGAAAATCGCTTGCCTTCCACCTTGCAATTGGCTATCCGTTCTGATTGGTGTTAAAGTTTCACAATAGTGTGACATTACTGTAACATGTTTGCAATAACTAAATATTATATTTGTATCGTCGAAAGGCAAAGGCCTCGACAATAGAAAGATTTACGATCATTACCATTAGCTGAAACATTTTTTGCATTGAATAGTAATTTACTCCTTCTCTGAGTAGAGGCGACAGGTTTTAAAAGAAAGAAAAAGATTTAAAATCGGCCCGGTTGTAAGCAACGATTGAGATAATCTGCAATTCCGGAGCAAGCCACTCGGCAGAAGATTTAATATCTAAGGCTACGGCCTATATTACGACATCCGCCAATGGTGGATGTCTTTTTTTTAACAAAGTCAAGATTAATTACAATGAATTATCTTTCCACTTACGATTCGCCTCTGGGCAGAATATTTATGGCTGGTACGGATGTTGCGCTCACTGCTCTTTGGTTTGAGGGACAGGCTTACACTGAGAAGATGTCGCTCGATGCAATCCATTGTTTTGATTTGCCACTTTTCAGCAGTGTGCGATTATGGCTTGAAGAGTATTTTTCGGGTCGTAACCCCGATTTCTTTCCGCCAATTGCACCCCAAGGAACTCAATTTCGTCAAAAAGTTTGGAGGCTGTTAACTGAGATTGGCTATGGACAGACAATAACCTACGGGCAACTGGCTGATCGCCTGTCGCCCGTAGGAAAAAGTTCCGGTATTTATGCGCGTGCTGTCGGTGGAGCTGTAGCTCACAATCCGATTTCCTTGATTGTGCCGTGTCATCGCGTTGTCGGATCTGCGGGCCAGCTTACTGGCTATGCCGCCGGCCTCGACCGTAAGCGCTTCCTGTTGCGACTTGAAGGTGTAGAGTGTAAATAATCAGTTGGATGATTGTCGCGAAAGAATTTCGAATTTCTCAACCATTATTTCCGTTACATTACGTTTAATGGCAGCGCGATCTTCCCACGTGCGGGTTCGTAGTTTCCCCTCGATGTACAGACGTGTGCCTTTGCGGATGTATTTATCAGCTGTTTCGGCGTTGCGATCCCACATCACAATACGATGCCATTCGGTGCGCTCCGGAATTTGCACACCGTTGGCGTTTGTATAGGCAGGATCGCTTGTGGCAAGGGAAAATTCGGCTACCGGACGACTGTCGATATAGCGTATCTCCGGGTCACGACCGACTGCACCAATGAGAATAACCTTGTTGACCGACATAAACCTTATTCTTTTGGAAGCGAGGCTAACAAGCCTTTAATTACAGCGCTTGAGAAGCCGGCTTCTTCCATTGCGTTGAGGCCTCTTATTGTCAAACCACCGGGTGTTGTCACTTTGTCGATTTCCGCTTCAGGGTGTGAGCCTGTAGTTTCGAGAAGGGTAGATGCTCCACGCATAGTGTCGATGCTGAGCATCAGTGCCTGGTCAGGCGACAGACCAAGTTGGATTGCACCCTCAACGGTAGCCCTGACGAAGCGCATCACGTAGGCGATGCCACACGACGTGACGGCCATTGCAGCGTTTAACCGGGCTTCCGGAAGTTCAAGCACCGAGCCGAGCGGACAAAAAATTGCTTTCACCTTGTCCAGAGCTTCCTCTGTTGCGTTGTCGCCTCGGCAAAGCAGAGTTGTGCTGGCGGCAGCTGCAATTGCCGTGTTTGGTATTGCACGGAAGATGATGCGATCGGAACTGTAGCGCTGCAGTGTAGTGTCAATTTCATGCAAAGGTACTCCGGCAGCGACAGATACAAGAATCTGTTCGCGGAATGCGACACGTGGTGCAATCTCTTCGAGTACACCGGCTACCAGCCATGGCTTGACGGCTAATATGATTACATCACTGCCGGCAACGGCTTCAGTATTGTCGGTGGTTGTATGTAAGTCGGCGCCGCAGTCAGCTTTGAGTTTGTCGAGTGTTGACTGGTGCGCGGCGGTCACTGTGATATCGTCGGGTGTCATCGCTTTTTGAGCAATTAGCCCGCGAACGATTGCGCCTCCCATATTGCCGGCGCCGATAACCGTGATTTTCATTTTCAGGGGTGTTTATTTACTAAGCTCGTTTTTAAATTTGGTCAGGAATTCGTCGGCTTCTTCCATTGTCAGTGTCAGAGGCGGAAGCAAACGTATAATGTTTGTTCCGGCTGCACCTGTGAACACGTGTTGTTCCTTTATCATTCGCAGACGCAGTTCCTTAACAGGGAAATCCATTTCTATTCCGATCATCAGGCCTATGCCTCGCACTTCCTTTATGCCCGGAATCTGGCGCAACTGTTCAAGCAGATATGATCCAACGTAGGCGGCGTTGTCAACCAGTTTCTCAGTTTCGAAAGCTTCGAGCACTGCTAATGCAGTTGCGCATGCAAGGTGATTGCCTCCGAAAGTTGTTCCCAATTGGCCATACGAAGGCTTGAATTTCGGACTGATGATAACGCCTCCCATCGGGAATCCGTTAGCAATACCTTTTGCAACTGTTATGATGTCGGGCCGGATTCCGGAATATTGATGTGCGAAGAAACGCCCTGTGCGGCCATATCCCGACTGTATTTCGTCGAGAATCAACACTGTGCCTGTTGCGTCGCATTGTTCGCGAACAACGCGCAAAAAGTCGGACGAGGGAATGTGTATGCCTCCGACGCCTTGTACGCCCTCCACTATAACAGCCGCAACATCGCCTTTCTCAAGTTCACGACAAACAGCATCGATGTCGTTCAGCGGCAGGAAGGTGACATGACCGTTGTCGTTAATCGGAGCTACGATTTTTGGGTTGTCGGTTGCTTCTACTGCCATCGAAGTGCGACCGTGGAAAGCTTTCCCAAAAGCTACTACGCGTTTGCGTCCGGTGTGGAACGATGCAAGTTTTATGGCATTCTCGTTGGCTTCGGCGCCCGAATTGATAAGAAACAGCTGATAGTCGGGATAACCGCATACACGACCCAGCCGCTCGGCCAGTTTCTGTTGCAGAGGATTCACCACCGAGTTAGAGTAGAACATCAGTTTCGAAGCTTGTTCATTGATTGCTTCTACAACCAGCGGGTGGCAATGGCCTACGCTGACAACAGCGTGTCCGCCGTACAGGTCGAGATATTCTGTGCCTTTGTCGTCATATACCCGGCACCCTTTGCCACGTTCTATGGCAATATCATATAGAGGATAAACGTCAAATAAATTCATTTTTTCTCTTACTTTTAGAAAGCCGACGGCTTCAGTTGCAGTCCTGTTCGCTCGTGCAGGCCAAATAGAAGGTTCATGTTGTGGACAGCTTGGCCGGAAGCGCCTTTCAGCAGATTGTCGACCACCGAAGTTATGAGCAATTTACCGTCAACTTTGTCGAGATGAATCAGACACTTGTTGGTGTTGACAACATCCTTCAGGTCGACAGGACTTTTGCTGACAAACGTAAAATTATGGTCGGAGTAATAATCTTTGTATAGTTTCTCGATTTCTGAAAGTTCTACAGGACAGTCCATGTAAACGATAGCCATTATTCCTCGCGAGAAGCAGCCTCTGACAGGGATGAAGTTTATATCGGCCTTGAAGCTGTTTTGAAGTTGCTGCAGACTTTGGCGTATTTCGGCAAGATGCTGGTGGCGGAACGGCTTGTAGATTGAAACATTATCGTTGCGCCACGAAAAATGGCTTGTTGCCGAAGGCTTGACTCCCGCACCGGTCGAACCTGTGATGGCTGTGATGTGAATCGGCGCGTTGAGCAACAAATTTTTCGCCAGCGGGAGCAGAGCAAGTTGAATTGCAGTTGCAAAACAGCCGGGGTTGGCTATATGTCGCGCGCCGCGGACAATGGGTTTGCGGTTTAGTTCCGGCAAACCGTAAATAAAGTCGTGGCTGGGGTCGGCAATGCGGAAGTCTTGCGACAGGTCAATGATGCGCAACTCAGCTGGTACTTCGTTTGCTGCCATGAATTTAGATGTTTCGCCGTGAGGTGTGCAGCAGAAAAGCACATTGATATCGGTCAGCGAGCCGACCGACGAAAAACGCAAATCTGTTTCCCCTACGAGGCCTTTGTGGACGTCGCTCACAAGATTGCCTGCGTTCGATTCGCTGGCAACCCATTTAATTTCCACATCGGGGTGATTGATCAGGAGCCTGATCAATTCACCGGCTGTGTAACCCGCACCGCCTATTATACCTGCTTTGATCATGCTTCGCGGGGTTTGTCGTTACGCTGCTGCACAGCATGATAGATTTTCATCTGATTGCCGAGAATGCGGGTGAAACCTTTTACATCGTCGGCAGTCCAGCCTTTCGAAACTTCGCCGTATTCGCCGAATGCGCTCTTCATCAGGTCGAAATCGCTTTCAACGCCAACGAGGACGAAACGGTAGGGATGCAGGTCGATGAGAACGCGGCCTGTCACATTGCGTTGCGACGATTCCAGGAAACGTTCGATGTCGCGCATAACTGGTTCCAGATACTGGGCTTCGTGCATGAACATACCATACCAGTTGCCAAGCTGGTCTTTCCAGTACTGTTGCCATTTGGTCAGTGTATGTTTCTCCAGCATCTTGTGGGCGCCGAGAATCACCATTGGTGCTCCGGCCTCGAAACCTACGCGACCCTTGATGCCGATAATTGTATCGCCGATGTGCATGTCACGTCCAAGTGCATATGGAGCAACAATTTCCTCGATTTTCTGTATTGCAGCCACTTTGTCGTCGTAAACATGGCCATTGACTGCCTGAATCTCTCCTTCCTTAAAATCTATTGTCAAACGTGAAGGTTCAGTTGCGGTCATCTGTGTCGGATACGCTTCTTCGGGAAGTGTCTGATTAGAATGGAGGGTTTCTTTTCCACCTACCGAGGTGCCCCAAAGACCTTTGTTGATCGAATATTCCAACTTCTTGAAGTCGGCGACATATCCGTGCTTTTTCAGATAGTCGATTTCATATTCGCGAGTCAGATTCATGTCGCGGGTAGGGGTAATGATCTCAATTTCCGGGGCAAGAATCTGGAATGTGAGGTCGAAACGAACCTGGTCGTTACCGGCCGATGTACTTCCGTGGGCTACGCAGTCGGCACCGACTTTCTTGGCATAATCTATGATAGCCAGAGCCTGGAATATTCGTTCCGAGCTAACCGAAATGGGGTATGTACCGTTGCGGAGCACATTGCCGAAAATCATGTATTTGATGCTTTTCTGATAGTACTCCTGAGTAATGTCCAGAGTGGCGTGTTCAACCGCGCCAAGAGCGAGTGCGCGTTCTTCGATTGCCTTCAGTTCGCTTTCCGAGAAGCCGCCTGTATTGGCAATTGCTGTATAAACCTTGTAACCGCAGTCTTCTGAAAGATATTTGACTGCAAACGATGTGTCGAGGCCACCGCTGAAGGCCAGCACCACTTTTTTGTCGTTAACGTTTGACATTATTTTATGATATTAATTGTTTTCAGAAATGTTGTCGTTTGGATGATATTTAGTTTCTGCCGGGTCGTAGAGCAGACCGGTGCATAAACATTTGTGGCCGCCGTTGCGCTGCAAAATATCGAAATTCACGCAGCTTTCACATCCGCGCCAGAAAGCCGGGTCGGTTGTCAGCTGATCGAATGTCACAGGTCGATAGCCGAGTTCGAAATTCATTTTCATTACGGCAGCTCCGGTAGTAAGCGAAAAAATCTTAGCTTGTGGGAACATTTCACGCGACAGCTGGAAAATTCGTCGTTTTATTCGGGTTGCCAGGCCCAGACCGCGGAACTTGTCCGCCACAATCAGTCCGGAATTTGCCACAAACTCTTTGTTGCTCCAGCATTCGATGTAGCTGAAGCCGGCAAATTCACCCTCATAAATAGCTATAACAGCCTTTCGCTCAAGCATTTTTTGCTTAACATATTCGGGCGAACGCTTAGCAATACCGGTACCGCGCACTTTGGCCGCGCGGTTAATGGTGTCGAGAATTTCGTCGACATAACCCACATGTTCGGCAGAGGCCACAATGACCTCGATTTTTTCGGAATCAATCATTTGTTTTTACTTCCTTGCTGTAGAGTTATAAGTAAGCCATAAAGTTAATCATGGAGCGACAACTGAAAGACGCTCCTTTAGGTTTTCAATCGACAAATTGATCTTTGGCGGCTTCGAGCACATCTTCCGGGAAAAAATCGGAAAAATAGTTGAATATCACCGACAGAGGAAATTTATCGTTTAAAATTGCAATGACAGTGTCTGCACCTGAAATTGTGCCCAGCAGCATCGGTGTTTCAAGCTGGTCGATGTCATAGGCCAGGCCGGCGGCGTAGCCTGTACGGGTTTTGATAACCAGTATGTTGCCCGACCGTGCCAGCGAAACAACTGCCGGATGCCGCTCCATCTGGGCTGTCGAGGGTACGGTTTCCCACACTTCGTCGACAGGTGTGTCGCCGGCGGC
Source organism: uncultured Muribaculum sp. (assembly GCA_964421745.1). Classification (GTDB taxonomy): domain Bacteria; phylum Bacteroidota; class Bacteroidia; order Bacteroidales; family Muribaculaceae; genus Muribaculum. Next base: position 15,613 of record CAYQYL010000004.1, read on the forward strand.
TGCTACAATATAACGGTAGCCGCCCATTTCTGTAGCCACTTTCGTGGCACGAAGTGTTTTCAGGTCACGCGACAGAGTGGCCTGAGTGATGTTGTAGCCGCGGATCGAGAGCATACGCGCCAACTCCTCCTGACTGCCTATACAGTTGTTGGTTAGGATTTCAAGCGTAGCTTGTAAGCGGATTCTGCGTTTATTCATGTGTTTTAACTGGTTTTACAAGTTGTTTTTTCTTGGTCGGGCTAAATTTAGCGAAGCCAATCTGTAGTGCAAAATTAGTAACAATTTGTCAGATTGACATAATTTTTGTGAATTTTTATGCATCACAAATGCATTTTTTGTGACAGCTGCCGGAATATTCAATAACTCGCAGTCTTTTTTCGAATCTCAAAGATATTTTAAATGTGTAAACGGTTGCATTTTTTGTCGAATCGGCTCTAAATTTGTAACTTTGCCGAAAACCGATAGCGCTCGCGGCGCCAATCAATCATATTAATATGGAAGAAAAGCCAAAGTCGTCAATCATTGCCATGTACCAGCGTAGCGCCGAGCACGGTGCTGTGTTCGGTATTTACCTTACGGTTATATTTCTGGCTATGACGGCCGGTGTCACAAATCAGGCCTTTTCGGTGCTGGTTATGTTGCTCATGTGTGGTGTGCCACTTTTGGTGTACAGGTGGTTGAGGAAATTTTATGTGCGTCAAAATGGAATGACCGACTTTTCAGCTCTGTGGATGGAGGGTATAGCCACATTCTTTTTCGGAGGTGTATTGTCATCTTTTTTTGCGTTTGTCTATATGCAGGCAATAGATCCTGGATTCATCGAGCGCATGATGAAACTGTCGATAGAGGCTTACAGGCAGAATCCATGGGCCGGAGGCGAAGAGATTGCACAAGGTTTGCAAACCGCTGTCGAGCAGCATCTGTTGCCGTCGGCAATCAGCATCGTGTTCGATGTTATGTGGCTGATAATGTTCACAGGTTCTTTGCTGTCTATGGTTTTGGCAATGATAGTGAAAATGCGTCCGTTAAGAAAGAAATAATTTTATATTATGGATATTTCCGTTATAGTTCCGCTTTACAACGAAGCCGAATCGCTTCCCGAACTGGAAGCATGGATAGCGCGTGTCATGGAGCAGAACGGCTTCAGTTACGAAATAATTTTTGTCGACGACGGATCGACCGACAATTCATGGCAGATAATCAATCAGCTCCGGGAAAAGAATCCTGCTGTTAAGGGTGTAAGCTTTCGTCGGAATTATGGGAAATCACCGGCCCTGAATACAGGCTTTGCACGGGCCAAAGGTAATGTGGTGATCACCATGGATGCCGATCTGCAGGATTCACCTGATGAGATTCCTGAATTGTACCGGATGATTATAAAAGACGGCTATGATCTGGTGTCGGGTTGGAAGCAGAAACGCTACGACCCGCTGTCGAAAACTATACCGACAAAATTGTTTAACGCCACGGCGCGCCGTGTGAGCGGAATCAGAAATTTGCATGATTTCAACTGCGGGCTTAAAGCCTATCGTTCCGAAGTGGTGAAGCACATCGAAGTTTACGGCGATATGCACCGCTATATTCCTTATCTGGCAAAAAATGCCGGTTTCAAGCGTATTGGAGAGAAAGTTGTTAAGCATCAGGCGCGTAAATATGGAACAACTAAGTTCGGACTCGATCGTTTTGTGAACGGTTATCTTGACCTCGGAACACTGTGGTTCACTTCAAAGTTCGGAGCTAAGCCTATGCATCTGTTCGGATTGTTGGGCTCGCTGATGTTCTTCCTTGGGCTTATTGCCGTTGGAGTTGTTGGTTTCGGGAAACTATATAACCTGACACATGGCCTTCCCTATCGACTGGTTACGGATTCGCCATATTTCTTCCTGGCTTTGACTCTGATGTTGCTTGGCTCACAGCTGTTTCTGGCCGGCTTTATCGGAGAACTGGTTGTTCGCAATGCCCCGGGTCGTAATCGTTATGAAATTCAGCAGGAAATAGGTGAATAAATGACACGCATCTTATTATATATATTGTGTGGTGTTTTTGCTGCTATTTTCGCCGGATGCAATTCGTCGGGTTGTGTCGAAAATAAAAGTGCGCTTCCGCTGGCCGGATTTTATGCCTATGAAACCCTTCAGCCAATCACGTTGACTGGCGTTTCCATCGGAGCCAAAAATGCGCCGAACGACTCTCTGTTGCTCGACAACAGTTCAGCGCGTACACTCTATTTCCCTTTCAACATAGGGGAGAATACAACGAAATTTTTCATACGCTACAACCAAGATTCCCAATCGGGGGAGGATCTTGCTATGGCCGATACAGTTACATTCACCTACAACCGTGTGCCATATTTTGCCTCGGAAGAATGTGGTGCAATGTACAGCTATGAAGTGACCGAGGTTGCATTCACACGCCTGATGATTGATTCAGTAGCTTTGACACGCAAACTGATCACTAATGCCGACCGCGAGAGCATTCAGATTTTTTTCAGAACGAAAACAGGCAACGACGATGAAACAGCACAGGATTGATTGGTTGGCGCGATTGTTTGCCGTTGTGTCGGTTGCAGTGATGTGTGTGTGTTCAGTCACGGCACAACGTCGTATCACACCTGTCCAGACTCCTGATCCGACACTGCGGAAAACCACAACCGAACCTGAAAAAACTGCCGACACTCCGCTTACCGATGAAAACGGCAATCCATTGGCGCCCCGTCCGGCAAGCGTTGTCGAGCAGCGCGACATGGAGGGGCGCGTAGTTCTTGTCGACACAATTTCCGGTCGTGAGTATCGCGACACTATACTTGTTGTTGCTCCAAAGTTGGTTTATCCGCGTTTTCAGGCTGTAACAGTCGGACTGAATGTGTGGGATTTGGCTGCACGTGCCTTCGGACAGTCGCACGGACTCGCTTCTATCTGGGCGGAACTTAGTCTGCACAATTGGATTAAACCGTTTGTCGAAGTAGGAGTGGGATCGGCCGATTACACTCCCAAAGACGAGTCTTACCACTATAAAAGTTCGCTCGCTCCATTCTTCAAACTTGGTGTAAACTATAATTTTCTTTATAATTCCGATCCCCGCTACAGTGTCTACGTCGGGTTGCGCTACGGACTGACGAATTTCTCATATAAGGTCAGCAATGTCACTCTCGAAAGCGGCTACTGGGATGAGTCATTGACACTGAATGTACCGGCTCAGCGGCTCACAGCCGGATATGCCGAAGCTCTTTTCGGACTCCGTGTGCAGATACTCTCCAACATCAGCCTTGGCTGGGAGGTGAAGTGGCATCAGATTCTGCACGAAAGTTCGCTCAAGAATGGAAAGCCTTGGTACATTCCAGGCTACGGCACTCGCTCTGTCGGTTTTGGCGCCTCATTCTCGGTTAGTTACACAATCCCGCTGTCCAAAACTTCAGCTCCGGCAGTCCCAGATCCACAATAATATTGAACAGCGTCCGTTAATAACAAAGGTAGTGGTAAAAACTTTTCTCCGCACCGATTATTATGGACAAAGCCTCACGCTTCAAATATATATTCTTAGTCATCATGCTTTTCGGCATGATTACCCCCGGTGTGGCAACGGCACAGCAACGCAACGATAAACTGCTCAACCGGCCCTATGCCGATCTACGCCGCTGGCACCTCGGATTTTCCGTGGGAGTTAATTCAATGGATCTGAATTTCACACACAATGGGTTTGTGACTGAAAACGGCGAAACGTGGTTCATGGAACAGCCGGCTTTCTCACCCGGATTCTGTGTGAACGGTCTGTTCGACTTTCGACTTAACAACTATTTTTCTGTACGTCTGTCGCCAGGCTTATATTTCGGCAACCGAGTCGTGAAATTCCGCGACGCTTCCGGTTCGGCAACCGAGCAGCAGAACATTAAATCGACAATGGTAGTGCTTCCAGCCGATTTGAAATTTGCATCGCAGCGCTATCATAATGTGCGTCCCTATCTGACAGCCGGTGCAATGGCTGTTTATGACGTTGCAAAAAAGCGAAACCGCGATCCTCTGAAACTCACTTCAGCCGATTTCATGCTTACAGTCGGGTTTGGATGCGATTTCTATTTACCATATTTCAAGTTATGTCCCGAAATAAAATTTTGCTTCGGACTCAACGATATGCTCGATAAGAAACGTCCCGATCTGGCCGATGCCCCCGACTTGATGAAGTACACCAATTCAATTTCTAAGGCGAAGCAACAGATGGTGGTATTGACTTTCTATTTCGAATAGCCTGACAATGGAAAAAACGCTTACAATACAACATAAAGAGCTGTTTTCGGTTCTATTGGCTCTGCTGCTGGCCGTTATCGTTTCAGCACCGGTAGCGGCACAGGTCGACGCTCAGTTCACCCAATACTACCAGGTGCCGTCCTATTACAACGCCGGTGCCATTGGTACAACGGACTATCTTCGTATTCGTGGCGGTTCGCGTTTGCAGTGGGTTGGAATTCCCAAAGCTCCGCGCACATTCCTTGCTACAGCTGAAATGCCCGTAAAAGTCTTCAACAAACGTATAGGTGTCGGTCTGATAGCCCAACAGGAAAGCATGGGTTTGTACGGCAACCTTATTATCGGTGCCCAAGGTGCTTATAAGCTTCGCCTTTTCGGAGGAGAACTTTCCGTAGGTGTACAGCTCGGTTTCATCGACGAATCGTTTAAAGGTTCAGAAGTCGTGCTGCCCGATGGCGACGACTTCCACCAAGGTTCCGACGAAGGCATACCGACCACCGATATTCATGGAACCGGATTCGATATGGCTCTTGGCGCGTTTTACACCCACAGATTGTTCTGGGTCGGGTTGTCGGCAACACATCTGAATTCTCCCTCGATAACCATGTCGACCGACGGTTCGGAAGCTCAGGAATATAGTTTTAAGGCCGGACGCACAGTATATTTTATGGCCGGAAGCAATATTCCTGTAAAAAACACGTTATTTGAAATACAGCCGTCAGTGTTGGTTAAAACAGACTTGACCTTCACTCAATGGGAAGCCGGTGCACGCGTGCGCTACAACAAGTTTCTGACGGCGGGTCTGGCCTACCGGGGAAACGATGCACTGTCGCTGACGCTCGGAGCCGACTATCGAAATTTCTACATAGGCTACAGCTACGACTACCCGCTTTCGGCAATTTCCAAAGCTTCGGGCGGTAGCCACGAAATCTGGGCCGGTTACTCGCTTAAACTCAATCTGGGCGAGAAAAACCGGAACCGACACAAAAGTATCAGAATAATGTAATCCAACAATATGAAAAAACTAACCGGACACCTGATAATAACTGCCCTTGCGGCCGTATCACTTTCTTCCTGTTTCGGAGGTCGCTCAAGCTCGGCTGGCGGCGAAGTGACTGGAGTTGGCGGTACGGCATGGGCCGAACCCACACCTTACGGTATGGTTCTCATTGACCGTGGCTCAATGAAAGTTGGCCCGGCTAAAGCCGATAGCGCTTGGAATTTGAAAGCCGATGCACGTGGCATTTCAGTCGACGGTTTCTGGATGGACGAAACCGAAGTGACAAACTCAAAATACAAACAGTTTGTGTTCTGGGTGCGCGACTCGATTATCCGCGAGCGCCTGGCCGATCCGGCCTACGGCGGAAACGAGGAATTCAAAATAGAAGAAGACAAGGAGGGCAATCCAATCGGACCTTATCTGAATTGGAAAAAACCGATACCATGGCGTAATCCTAACGAAGACGAAGCCCGCGCGATCGAGAGCCTCTACCGCATTAATCCTATTACCGGTGTCAAGGAACTCGACCCCGAGCAGCTGACATATCGCTATGAAGTCTACAACCACACCGAAGCGGCAAAGCGCAAAAACCGCATGAATCCCGCCCGTCGTCAGTATAACACCGATATGCCTGTGTCAAACGAGCTGCCCATCATCAGCAAGGACACTGCCTACATCAACGACGAGGGTGAAATTGTTCGTCAGACAATTACACGTGCTCTCACCGGTGACTACGATTTCCTGAACACATACATCGTAAACGTATATCCCGACACAACCGCTTGGGTAAACGACGTTGAAAACGCCTACAACGAGCCTTACGTGCGCATGTACTTCTCACATGGCGGCTACAACGATTACCCTGTAGTTGGTGTGAGCTGGGAGCAGGCAAATGCATTCTCAAACTGGCGCACCGACTTCCTGCGCCGTTCGCTAGGCAAAGAAGGTATCTACATCGAGCCCTACCGTTTGCCGACCGAAGCAGAATGGGAGTATGCAGCCCGTGCGGGTAACGACGATAACATGTACCCATGGGAGGGCGAATTGCCGATGACCGAGGAAAAAGGTTGCTTCTACGCAAACTTCAAACCCGACGAAGGCAACTATGTGCGCGACGGCCACATCATTACCTCGCGTGTCGGAACTTACTCGCCAAACGATTTCGGTCTGTACGACATGGCCGGTAATGTCAGCGAATGGACTTCGACCGCCTATACGGAAAGTGTCGGCAAACTCACCTCAGATCTGAATCCGGAGTATCGCTACGATGCTGCCGTCGAAGATCCCTACCGCATGAAGCGTAAGATTGTGCGCGGTGGTTCGTGGAAGGATGTAGCTCACAATGTGCGTTCCGACCTCCGCATGTGGGAATATCAGAACGAACAACGCTCCTATATCGGTTTCCGCAATGTGCGCACACAGATCGGCTTTGCAAAAGGCAAAGGTCAGAAAAATCAGAAAAATAAGTAAACTGTCAAGCCATACTAAACAACATTCCTGAAACAATGGGAAAGTATAAAAGATATAAAAATAGCGTAGAGCGTTTCCTGTCGAGTGAAAACGGACAAAGATTTTTCAACTTCGCCTATTCGATAGGTGCAGCTATCGTGATATGGGGTGCATTGTTTAAGATTTTGCACCTTCCCGGCGGCTCTACACTGCTGTCGATCGGTATGGGTACGGAGGTGCTCATGTTTGTCCTGACTGCTTTCGACCGTCCTCCGCGCGAGTATCATTGGGAAGAAGTGTTTCCGGTTTTAAAATCTAAAAATCCCGATGACAGGCCTGAATTCGGCCAGGGTGGGGTGGTAGTAGCCGGCACTCCGGCGGCAGCATCCGGCACTTCTCAGTCGGCAATACAGGTTCCTGCCGATGCAACACCTACCGAACAATATACAGCCCAGATGAACACACTCGCGCAGCAGATGCAGCAACTCAGCGAAACCACTCAGGCTCTCAATGCTGTTTCTGAAGTGCTCCTGCAAAGCTACAGGTCGATTACTGAAAATTCAGAAAACATCACCCGCAATTCGGCCGGTTATGTAGAAGAGATGCAGAACCTCAACAGAAACATTGCCGGACTGAACACGATATATTCAATTCAGCTCAAGAGTGTAAGTTCGCAGCTCGATTCGATCGACCGTGTCAATCAGGGCATGAAGGACATCCGCGACATGTACGAGAAATCGTCGGCAATGAGTCAGCTCTACTGCGAAGAAACAGAAAAAATGGCACGCAACATGAAGCATCTGAATGCAGTTTACGAAAAGATGCTCCATGCCATGACAATCAACATGTACAACCCTATGGCATCGGCTCAGGCCGCTGCCGCTCCTAACATAAACCAAGACACAAATGGGTAGCAACAACACACGCGGCATGTCGCCCCGTCAGAAGATGATCAACCTTATGTACATCGTCCTGACGGCTATGCTTGCGCTTAACGTTTCCAGCGATGTGCTGGAAGGTTTCGCGCAGGTCGAGGAGGGACTGTCACGTTCCAACAACAACATAGCCGCCCGAAATAACTCCATATACGACCGCCTCGAAGAATTTGCCGCGCAGAATCCGTCGAAAGGCCAGGTGTGGTTCGACAAAGCCACACAGGTGCGCGAACACACTCAGAAGATCTATGGGCTCATCGATTCGCTGAAAATGGCAATTGCGGTCGAGGCCGATGGTGAAGGTGCCAATTCGTCGCACATTGTCAATCAGGACGATCTCGAATCCGCTTCACTGGTGATGCTTAAACCCGGTAGCAAGCGTGGAGGTTCGCATCTGCGGACATCGATCGATGCCTACCGCGAATTTCTGGCAACACTTATGCCCGATTCGGTTCGTAGCGCAAACATCCGCACAGCACTTTCTACGGAACCTGTTGTCAAAAGCGGTACGGCGATTCCTGCTCCTTGGGAAGAAGCCATGTTCGAGAACAAACCCGTTGTAGCCGCCATAACGCTTCTGACCAAGTTGCAGAGCGATGTGCGCTATGCCGAGGGAGAAACTCTGACAGCACTTCTCAACAATGTCGATGCCGGCGATGTGCGTGTCAACGAACTGAACGCTTTCGTTATTCCGCAGTCGCGTAACGTTATGCGCGGCTCACGCTATTCAGCCAACATCGTCCTGGCAGCTGTCGACACAACTCAGCGTCCTGTTGTATACATCAACGGTACACGTTTGAATAACGAAAACGGTCTGTACGAAACCGTACCCGGTTCGACAGGCACATTTGACTACAAAGGCTATCTCGAAGTCCCCCATGGCGACGGCACTGTTACGCGCCACGATTTCGAGTCGTCGTACACCGTCATAGAACCAACGGCAACTGTTTCGGCCACAATGATGAATGTGCTTTACGCCGGAATCGACAACCCGATGAGTATTTCAGTGCCGGGGGTCGCTCCTGCAGCAATTTCAGCGTCGATGACCAACGGCACATTAACCCGTCAAGGCGACAAGTGGCTGGCACGCCCGGCAAAAATTGGCACACCCGCGGTGATCACCGTAACTGCCAATATCGACGGACGTCCACAGACTGTTGCAACAACAGAGTTCCGTGTGCGCAAATTACCCGATCCGACACCCTACATCCCTTTCACCGACGCCAAAGGCAATCCTGAGCGTTACAAAGGAGGTAAACCGCTGTCAAAAACATTACTCACTCAGGCTCCAGGAATAGAGGCAGCTATCGACGATGACTTGCTCAATGTTTCCTATCGAGTGTTGAGTTTCGAAACCGTATTCTTCGATTCAATGGGTAATGCCATTCCTGAAGTTTCCAACGGAAGTCAGTTCTCGCAGCGCCAGAAAGATTCGTTCCGGCGTCTTCAACGAGGCAAACGTTTCTATATCACCCGTGTAAAAGCTGTCGGCCCCGACGGAATCGAACGCGACCTTGCGCCGCTCGAAGTAATTGTAAATTAAAATACTCCACCATATTGACTATGAATGTTTTCCGATACATAACCGTTCTGGCTGCAGCAACTGTGCTGGCCGCCACAGCCATGGCGCAGACCGACTCACGTTCGTCTTCGTCGTCGGTTGTGCGCAAAGGTTCGCGCAACGACCGCACCGATGTGACCACAGGTCCAGCCAAGGTGACCGACAGAATGCAGAAATTTTTTGAGGAACCGGACCGCTCCGATGCCGACGCGCAATGGATGAAAGTCGTTTATCGTCAGCTCGATCTGGAAAATGTGAAAAACGCTCCTCTGTATTATCCCGAAGAGGCTATCGAGGGACAGGAAAATCTGTTCCGCATCATTATGCGTTTGCTGGCGTCGGGAGAGCTTAAAGCTTACGAATACCTTGATGGCCGCGAAATATTCACAGACCAGTATCAGGTGCGTGTCGGCGACATGCTCGACCGATTCCACATTCTGTATGCGCCGGCAAAAGGCTCAACCGAAAAGAATCCCAAATACACTATCGAAGAGTCAGATGTGCCAACCAACGAAGTGCTTTCCTATTATTTGCTTGAGCGCTGGGAACTTGACAAACGCTCCAATCGTATGCGCACAACCGTCGAGGCCATTTGTCCCGTGCTCCATCGCTCGGGCGATTTCGGAGGCGATGCCGTAAAATACCCCATGTTCTGGATCAAGATGGATGCGCTGCGTCCCTATCTGACTCAGCAGTCTATTTTTGTCGACGACGACAACAACCTTGCCCAGTACAACTACGACGACTTTTTCCAGCTTGCTCTCTACGAAGGCGACATTTACAAAACCCGTAACCTGCGCAACCGTTCGATGATGCAGCTCTATCCCGATCCGGATAGTTTGAAAAAGGCACAGGATTCAATCCAGAACTATCTTGTCAACTTCGAGAAAAAAATGTGGGTGCCAACGCGCGAGGAACTTGCGGCAGCGCGCGAAGCAAAAGAGAAAGCTGCTGCAGGCGACACTATTGCCGAACGTCAGACAGTAGCAAAAGAGCCAACGCAAAAACGGTCGGCACGAGCCAAACGGGCAACAACAACTAAGTCAGCAAAAAGCTCCTCGAAGGTTAAGCAGGCCAAGGTGAAAACCAACAACTCATCGTCGGCCGCACGCTCAGTGCGTCGCCGCCGCTGATTGCCCCGCAACCTTCTCAACACAATATTCCCCTACAACAATAGCCTGTTCCCGAAAACCATCCGGGAACAGGCTATTGGCTTTTAAATTAATGGCGTCATATAGATCGGAAGATATATAATTGAATCTTCCCGATGATATTCTTTAGAATATATAAGAAAAGAATCCGAGATTCTTGCTGAATATTTTTGTCTGAATTTGTCGAGCGATGAATGCGTTTTGTATGATGATGATTTCACCTCAATTGGATTGATTTTATTCTTGTGTGAAATAAGAAAGTCTATTTCATAACGCCGTTTTTCGTCTTCAGAGGCCCATGTATAGTAGTAGAGTTGATAACCGGAGGCCTTGAGCATTTGGGCAACCATATTTTCGAATACATAACCGAGGTCAGCACTAAGTTTATCGAAAAGAAGTTTTTCATAAATTTCGTTTTCGGTGTACTCTTTATCCCAGAATGCCATTGTAATGAACAGACCTGTATCGCAAAGATACATTTTAAAACGGCTCGAATCAGAATGCAGTGCAAAACCTACATTCGGGTCATTCGCATGTCGGCAAACGTACACTGTGTATGAATCTGTCATATCCTGAATTATCTCTGAGATGTTATTTGGTCTGGCTGATTCGACAACAGCGCCGACTTCATATCTCGAAGCGTTTTTGTGAAGTTGTTCCGGTATGGAAAAGAATAATGTCGTAGCATTCCCTGTCGGGTCTATTTTTCGGAAATCTTCGGCATATAATTCAATAATATTACGCTTAATCTTATCGACTTCTGCAAGGTTTTTGGTTTCAATGTATTTTAATATCGCCTGAGGCATTCCGCCTATAAGCATATATCGTCGTAATTCTTTCAACATCGCTCGGTTTGCGGCTTGACCAGGCGATTTTTTTGATTGAAAAGCTAATTTTAGAAGAGGAAACACATTCTCTTCACCTATAGCCCAAAGATATTCTTCGTAATCCAATGGATAAAGATTGAGGCGGGTTTCCTCGCTTGGAATTATTATGTCTTTTACATTTTTTCGAATAGAAAGTAACGAGCCGGTTTCTATGTAATCGTATCTGCCGTCTTCTACAAGTCTTTTAATAGCTTGGCGTGCTTTGGGGCATTTTTGAACTTCGTCGAATACGATTACAGACTTCCTTTCTCTTAACTCGGTTTTGTAGATAAACTGAAGCTGTAAGAAAAAGGAATTTAAATCGGAAAGATCCTCGAATAATTCGACTACATTTTTAGGTGGAAAAGCAAAATCAATCAATACATAGGTGTCATATTCTTTTTTTGCGAAATCTTCAGCGATTGTTGATTTACCTACACGTCGCGCTCCTTGAATCAGTAATGCGGTTGCTCCGTTGCTCTCCTTTTTCCATTCGAGCATACGATCATATATCTTTCTTTTGAAAACAATCTTCATAATAAAAAATCTTTTTGCAAAAATAAAAATAAATTTATTGATTTACAAAATGTTGCGACGTGTATTTACGTCAGCGCAAAATTTTAAACGAGGTTTTTATACGCCAGCGCAAAATTCTGAATGCGTATTTATAACGTCAGCGCAAAATTTGGGCGCCTGTGCTGTCAGCTTTTAACATATATTATCGAAATCTATCTCATCATTTGCGACGGAAAATGCGTAATTTTGGAGTTTATTAAACGATTGACTCAAAAGATATGAAAATAGCATTGATAGGCTATGGCAAAATGGGACACGCTATCGAGCGTATCGCGCTCAGTCGCGGTCATGAAATTGTGTGTTGCATCGATGCCGACAATCAGGCCGATTTCGATTCGCCGGAGTTTGCCTCGGCCGACGTAGCAATTGAATTCACAACTCCACGTACTGCCGTTGAAAACTATGTGCGTGCATTCTCTGCCGGTGTAAAAGTCGTATCCGGAACAACGGGCTGGCTTGAGCAAGCACCACGCATAATGCAGATGTGCACAACCGGTCGGGGAACATTGCTTTGGAGTTCGAACTTCTCGCTTGGTGTAAACATTTTCTTCGCAGTCAATTCCTATCTGGCTTCAATGATGAAATCAGTGCCGCAATATACACCTTCGATGACCGAGGTGCATCATATACACAAACTCGACCACCCAAGCGGCACGGCAATAACGCTGGCTGAGAATATCATGGCTGCTGATCCGGCGGTGAAGGGCTGGACCGAAGACACTCCTGCTCCCGAAGGAATTATGCCTATCGAATCGGTGCGCGAAGGCGAAGTGCCGGGCATTCATCGCATTACATGGGACGGCCCTGCCGACACTATTACTATTGAACATTCAGCTAAAAATCGCGATGGGTTCGCGCTTGGTGCTGTAATGGCTGCCGAGTGGGTAGCATCACGTTCCGGCTGGCTGACAATGGACGAGTTCATGCAGCATATTATTAACGCAAACACTGCAAAATCATGAGCGCAAAGCCAAATTTCATCGACCAGGTTAAATCACGTGTCGCCAAAACCACACCAACACGTTGGGTTCGGTTCGGAGTTGTGACAGCGCTTTTCATCGCTTGGGTTGCATGGCTTGGCAGCTGGTGGGTTCTGATTTTCCTGCCGTTGCTTTTCGACATCTATATCACAGGTTTCATCCCCTTCACATGGTGGAAAAAATCGAAAAATCCGGTGGTACGTACCGTAATGAGTTGGGTCGATGCAATTGTTTATGCATTGATTTTGGTCTACTTTGTGTTCACTTACGTAGGGCAGAACTATGCTATTCCCTCGTCGTCGCTAGAAAAAACATTGCTTGTCGGTGACTATCTTTGGGTCAACAAAATGGCCTATGGCCCGCGCGTACCGATGACTCCCGTTCATTTTCCGCTCGTTCAAAACCGTATGCCGATAATCGACACCAAAAGCTATCTTGAAAATCCGCAGTGGAAATATCGCCGGTTGAAAGGCTATCGCGATATAGAGCGTGGTGATATTGTTGTTTTCAATTTCCCGCAAGGCGACACTGTTGCCACAAAATTCATGGAATCGGCACAGACCTACTATGATATGGTGAAACAGTATGGACGCGAAAACATCAAAAACAATCCTGAACGTTTCGGCGAAGTCATATGGGTGCCGGTCGACCGACGTCAGAACTATGTGAAACGATGCATAGGTCTTCCCGGTGAAACAATTGCCATTCATAACGATACCATACTCATCGATGGACGGCCTATTGATCAGCCTGAAAACGTTCAGTTCAACTATTTCTATCAGCTTCGCGGCGGCGGAATGACCGACAGTGAATGGGAAGAGATCGGGATAGCTCCCGACGATCGGTATGCAATGCAGGTCGATGCACTTTCAGCGGCTGCCAACGGCTTCTATGTCGACTCTAACGGACATGTCCCGACTGTTTATGTGTCGCCGCTGACGGCTAAGATGGTTGAAGCTCTTCAGGCGCGCCCCGATTTAGTGAAAATCACCAAAGCATCGGCTTATCCGGCCAAGATGTACCCTGAAACTGTCGATAATGGCTGGACACTGTCAGACTTCGGCCCCTTGTGGATTCCCAAAAAAGGTGAGTCAGTGAGTCTGAACTCAACTACGTGGCCCTACTACGAGCGTGTAATACGCAACTACGAAGGTCACCACGACGCTTATCTGAAAGGCGAAACTGTGTATATCGACGGCAAGCCGGCCGACAACTATACGTTCGATATGGACTATTATTTTATGCTTGGCGATAACCGCGACAATTCTCTTGACTCACGTTTCTGGGGTTTTGTGCCCGAAGACCATATCGTCGGCACACCGTGGCGTGTCCTCGTGTCGTTCGACAAAGACCGTTCATGGTTCGACGGTCACATCCGCTGGAACCGAATCCTGAAGACTGCAAATCCCGACAGCATACGTTAAATGTCAAATCATCCTCTGACTTTATATCCTCAAACTGCGCTCCGTGTTGTGCCCTCCTACGGCATCACCGTGGCGCAGTTCGCAGTTATGGCAAAATACGGCTCTGTAGTTTTCGATACGTCAGTGCGCTACGACAAACGTCGTAAACAACTCCATCGCATGACTGTCGGAGGAGCCAATGGAACACAACAGTTAACCGTGCCCATTGTTAAACCCGAGCATCTCACCGGCACTACTGTGGCCGACCTCTGCATTTCGGATCATGGACAATGGTGGAATCTTCATTGGGGGGCAATCGAGTCGGCCTATGGGCGTTCACCATATTTCGAATACTATTCTCCGGAGTTGCAGCCGCTCTACGACGCGCCCTCGGGAAGCCTCATGCAGTTTAATATCGCCCTTCACAGATTCTGTTGCCGAGTGTTGGATCTCCCGCATCTTATGGGAGAGCCTTCAACTCCAGGCAACACCATGCCAATCCTCTCTGAATTGACGGTACCTGTCGAAAGAAACTACTATCAGGTGTGGGCTCAACGTTTCGGCTTCACTCCGGGGCTCAGCATCCTTGACCTTATCTTTAATCTTGGTCCGGAATCGCCGCTCTACCTCCGTACTCTATAATTGTGTAGGGCTCCCGCTTAAATATTTTTGTCTTCCGGAACAAAAGTAGGTTTGCTATTGTTTGTATGTTTGGAATAATACACAAACGATACACTACTACAATGAAGAGAAATCTTATCCTTTTGTCGCTTCTGTTGTGCGCTGTTTCGGCCTCAGCAGCGGGTAGCAGCGATTTTTTGTCGCGCCTTTTCGGCAATAGCGCAAAGACAGCCCAGAGTCAGACACCAAAAGTCAATCAACAGAAATCCGACGCGATTTTCGAATCTGTGCGACAACAGTATGCACAAGGCAAAATTTCGGCCGACAGTGTTGTGTCGTTGGGTGTCTATCACAAGGTGTGGAGTCCACAATTGGCTGAACGTTGCCTTCTGTTGGTGCCTGCACAGGGTAACCTGAGAAATATGACGGAGCTCGGAGCGCTTTATGTCTTCTCGCCTGAACTGGCGAAACATTCGGCCGAAGGTCTTAAGCTCCTGCAAACTGCGGCAAAAGCCGGTTACAGCGATGCGAATGCATATCTCGGTTTGTATTACTTCAACAAAAATGATTTCACCAAGGCAAAAAAATATTTCGACGCATGTCGCCCAATGAAATATGGCTTCGGATTTGCCGGACTCGGCAATATCTACTTCAATGGGAAAGGAGTGACTGCCGATCGTGTTAAAGCACGTGAATACTATCGGCAGGCTGCTTTAAACGGTTATGCTCGCGGAATGTCGCTCTACGGATTAAATCTCTTCACCGGCGAAGGTGGTGCGGTCGACTATCCGGAATCTTTTTACTGGCTGTACATGGCCGGCGACCTTGGTGACGATTCAGCCCGCACCACGCTTTTTCTGCCAAGACGCAACGAAAATCTCGGCGACACAGAAACAGCCAAGACGGCCGGCCTGACACTCCAGGTGATAGAAGCCCTGCACAACAAACAGAATATCAAAGATGAACCGATCTATAAAGAGGGATTCCTCGCAAGCCTGAAAGCTCGCGAAAAAGCGGCAGAACAGGGCGATGAATGGGCGCGGTTCTATCTCGGAAGTATGAACTACAACGGTGAATTCCTAAATCAGAACTACGCTCAGGCGCTCCGTTACTATGAACCTATAGCCCTCAGCGCCAAATTGCCTCGGGCAGTACTCGCTGTAGTCAATGAACGTCTTGCTACAATGTATCGCGAAGGCAAAGGCACAAAAGCAGATGCTGCCAAAGCGGCACGCTATGCTCGCGCAGCAGCGCAAAAAGGGAGCCTCCCGGCCTACAAAATCGTTGAGCAGATTCCCAAATAGAGCAGTGCTGCTATTGGTTTAACTCATTCCAAGGCAGTGGCGCGGGGTGCCTGAAAAGCTTGTCGTGCAGAATCTTGTACAGCTGCTTCGCTTGACGGCTGTCGCCAGTGACATGTTCTGCCCTGAAGAAACACACTCCGTCAACTCCGGGCATTTTGCGCGACTTCTCTATTTGCGAAGCAATGGAATCTGTATTCCAGTTCCGGTCGGTCAGCATTTTGTAAGGTGCAAGTCCGGCAACAACCGTACAGCTGTCGCCAGCAAGTTCGGCCCAGGCGCGCATATGTGCTGAAAATCCGTTACGTTCACCCCAGTACATCTGTGGAACAATCATGTCATGTGTTCCTTGCGATATCCATGCTCCCGGATCTTGCTGAAAGGTTTCGAAGGCTGTTGCGTTTTTCCATGGATTCAAAGGCTTGTAAGAGCCAATTGGAGCTGAGCCGACAATCATATCGGGTCGGAGCTCTGAAACGAGCTCATACAGATCGGCCACGAAAGCGTTCAGGTTAGCTCGTCGCCAGTCGTGAAGCGACTGCGATTTGTCGGTGCGCGACGCGTAAGCCCCCGAGTCGTTGAAATCATTACCCGGGTAGCGTGTATAGTCGAGTTGAATTCCGTCGAAGTCGTATTTTTTCAGCATTTCGCTGTAGAGTTTCATAAGGAACTGGCGTGTGCGTGGGTCTGACGGATCAAGATAGCGGGTGCCGTTATGATCCACAGTCCGGCTCACATGTGCCTTGTAGGGGTGACGGACAGGATTGCCCTCATAGCGGGAAGCTTGTTTAGCTGTTCCGAGCCTGAACGGGACAACCCATGCATGACATTCCATGCCCCTGCGGTGGCATTCATCGATCACGAATTTGCATACATCATAGCTTAAGCCCTGCGATCCGTTGCCAGTCACATCGGCCATTGCCGGTTCATAGGCCGAATCCCACAGCACATCGCCGTTAGCCTGGACTTGAAAAAACACCAGATTGAAATTTGCCTGCTGCAGTTTGTCGAGCAACTTTCGCATTGATTCCCGTTGTGCATCAGGCGCCGTGATGCGCCCCGGCCAGTCAAGCCCAAGATTTGTGGTGAGCCACACGGCGCGCACTTCCGGTTTGTCTGCTGCCGGGAAAACGGCAAATGTGCCGACAATACACACTATGATTGCTGTTATCATGCGTTTCAGGTTCATAATGCAACGAAAATACTCAAAAAAGGTGTTATTCACAAAAATTATTTGTCCCCCTTTACCGACGTTTCACGTATTTTCACTAATTTAGCATTATTCAGAACACTAACAATGGCTAAAAATATAGGCAACGAATGGTGGACATCGCCCACCGAAAGTATAGAAACCGGAAACCTGATCATGGTTACAGGCCGCAGAGGCGTTGAACCGCTGCGTGAGAGCGGAAAATATGGCGTGCGTGTGGAAATAACATGGAAATATCCCGCCGAAAAGGGTGGTATGCCCGATGATCCGACTTCGAAAATAATGGAGGCTGTTCACGACGCTATGTTGAACGAATTCAAAAAAGACCCAGTAGCGGTCATGACCGGTGTTTACACCGGCGATGGCCGGCGCGACTGGATTTTTTATGCCCGCAACACTCATTTGTTCGAAAAATGCCTTAATCGGGCGCTTGCTCCTTTCGATTTGCTGCCGATAACAATACATGCCGAAAACGATCCTGCCTGGGAAGAGTACGATGAAATGCGACAGGCTTCGGAAATCGCTCCCGGCGAATAGGCTATTAACTGACATAATAATGAAGGTTAAATTCACGATACATTATATTGCCCGGCCCGACGAATTGCTGTGTGTGAGCGGAAATGTTCCCGAACTCGGCAACGGAGTGTCGCAGCAGGCATTGACGATGCAGCAGACAGCCAATGGCTTCTGGACTGCTACCACCGATATTTCAACATCTTCTGCATTCA
The DNA here is from genome assembly GCA_964421745.1 of uncultured Muribaculum sp. GTDB lineage: Bacteria > Bacteroidota > Bacteroidia > Bacteroidales > Muribaculaceae > Muribaculum. The sequence goes on from CAYQYL010000004.1 coordinate 33,635, forward strand.
GGTTGGATTATGGCTACAAGGTGGTCGACTCAACCGGAGTTGTGCGTTCCGAATGGGGAGGCTTATGCCATAGCATGACGCTGTCCAATGGAGTTCCTGTCATAGAGGCTTATGATTCGTGGCGCGATTGTCCGGCTGAAAAGCCATTTTACTCATCCGCTTTTGTCAACTGTATTAATCGGCGAACCGGATGTGCTCCCGAAGTCGTGCCACATGCCGGATGCCTGACTCTCGAAGTCGAGGCTCCAACCGTAACTCCCGACCAGACGCTTGCTCTATGCGGATCTGACAGTGCGACAGGTGCATGGCAACCGACCAAAGCTGTGCCTATGAGCGATGCCGATTTTCCTGTGTGGAAATGCAATCTTGATTTCTCACGGGTGCGTATGCCGCTTGAATTCAAGTTTGTGGTTCTCGAAAAAAACACCGGGAAGTTAATTTCATGGGAAAGTGGAGAAAACCGCCGGATTGATGTCCGTGCAGGTAGTGCGAAAAGTGCAGTCGTCGTTTCCGGTATGCGCCTGCGCGACAGTCAGGCGCCTTGGCGTGGAGCCGGGGTTGCTATTCCTGTCTTTTCAGTGCGGACTCGCGATGATTTTGGGGTAGGCGATTTCTACTCTCTCACAAAAATGGTCGATTGGGCAGTCGCCACCGGACAGAAATTCCTACAGATTCTGCCTATCAACGACACCACTATGACGCATACGTGGATCGACTCATATCCCTATAACTCCTGTACAACTTTCGGGCTACACCCGATGTATCTCCACGTGCAGGAGTTGGGACGGTTGAAAGATCAGGCGCGTCAAGACTATTTCGATTGCGTCGCCGACGAGCTGAATGCACTCCCGACAGTCGACTATGAACGAGTCAACGAAGCCAAGAACCAGTTCGTCAGTGAAATATATGCCCAGGAAGGCTCCCGGACTCTGAAATCGGCTGAGTTTACTGACTTTCTTGTAGCAAACTCCGATTGGCTGAAACCATATGCCGCTTTCTGTGTGTTGCGCGACAAATTCAAAACCCCCGATTTCACCAAGTGGGGCGAGTTCGCAGTGTATACCCCCGAAATGGCCGACCGTATTTACGCCGCAAATACCGATCGAATGAATCTGGTCTACTACACCCAGTTTCATCTCGATCGTCAGATGCGCCGTGTGCACGACTATGCTTGCGCCCACGGAGTAGCTTTCAAGGGTGACATACCCATCGGAATATCGCGCTACAGCGCCGATGCATGGATCAATCCCCGGTTATTCAATATGGATAGCCAGGCCGGAGCTCCCCCAGATGATTTTTCTGTGCTCGGACAGAACTGGGGCTTCCCCACCTACAACTGGGAGCAGATGCAACACGACGGTTTTGCGTGGTGGAAAGCACGCTTTAGAAAAATGGCTGAATATTTCGATGCCTACCGCATCGACCATGTGCTTGGTTTCTTCCGCATCTGGCAGATTCCGATAACGGCAATACATGGGTTACTTGGTGTATTTAATCCGGCACTACCGTTGAGCCCGGAAGAAATGCGGGAGAACTTCGGATTCGAAATGAATGTTGATCTCTTCACGCGGCCGTTTATCCGCGATGAGATGTTCGACAATTTCTTCGGCGAGTTTGCCGCCGAAGCACGCGATCGCTTCCTGGTTCCGCTGGGCGAAGGACGCTATCAGTTGCGCAACGGATTCGATACACAGCGTAAGATTGCCGATTACTTTGCCGGCGAGGAGGTCAATCTAAAAAACAACCGTCTTTGCGAAGGATTGCTTAATCTGGCCGACGAAGTCCTTTTCATTGAAGATCCATATGAAAAAGGAAAATATCATCCACGCATATCGGCTGGCCAGACCTGGCCTTACCGCTATCTCGACGATTCGCAAAAGCGCAGTTTCTATAGCCTCTACAACGATTTTTTCTATCGTCGTCACAACGAGTTCTGGTATGAGAAAGCGATGACTAAACTTCCACCGCTGCTCGATTCCACATCGATGCTCACATGTGCCGAAGATCTTGGAATGATTCCGGCTTGTGTGCCGGCCGTTATGGAGCGTTTGCGTATGCTGGCGTTGGAAATACAGCGGATGCCTAAAGACCCCACATGCCGTTTTGGCAACACATGGAACTATCCATACCTCTCGGTGTGTACAACTTCTACCCACGATATGGGCGGCATTCGTCAATGGTGGGAGGAAAATCCGGAACTTGCCCAGCAATTCTACAACGACGAGTTGCATTGCAACGGCGAGGCGCCGGAAAAGGCCGCCCCGTGGATTTGCGACCGAATAGTGATGATGAATCTACAGTCGCCCTCGATGCTCGCTATTTTGCCGCTGCAGGATTGGCTCTCTGTGTCGCCCGATTTGCGACGCGACGACCCACGCCAGGAGGAAATCAACGTTCCCTCAAATCCGCGCCATTATTGGCGCTATCGCATACACCTTGATGTTGAGGATCTGATCGCCGCAACTGATTTCAACCACGACCTGGCCGACCGTATTCACAATGCCGGCCGAAAATAGATTGTAAACCAACCATAACTAATATCAAGCAAGAAATGAAAAAGCTATTTGCCCTCGGCGTTGCAGTCGCATTTGCTGCACCTGCCTTCGCCGCAATGCCACCCTGGGACGATCCTCAGGTAAACGAAATTGGTCGTGAACCAATGAGAGCGGCTTTCTTTGCCTTCGAACCCGGTAAAAAGTCGGACAACGTCAGCGATTCAAAACGTTATCTCAGTCTTGACGGAACCTGGAAGTTCCATTGGGTACCCGATGCCGACAAAGCCCTTAACGACAAATTCTACGCCACTGACTATAACACATCGTCCTGGCAGAACATTCAGGTTCCCGGAATGTGGGAGCTGCAGGGTTATGGTGATCCCGTCTATCTGAACTCGGGCTATCCATGGAAAGGCAATTTTGAAAACAATCCACCACAGGTGCCCGACAGCGCCAACGCAATTGGCACCTATCGGAAAACAGTCACCATCCCGGCCGACTGGAAAGGTATGGATGTAAAAGCCCATTTTGGCTCGGCAACATCGTGCCTATCGCTTTGGGTCAACGGCCATTACGTTGGTTATGGCGAAGACAGCAAGCTGGAACAGGAATTCGACATCACACCCTACATAAAGCCAGGAAAGGATGCTGTGATTGTGGTGCAGCTTCGGCGCTGGTGCGACGGCACATACCTCGAAGATCAGGACTTTTTCCGTTTCTCAGGACTGGCTCGCGACAACTATCTTTATGCGCGCCCGAAAACTCATTTGGCCGATATCCGCTACGTTGCCTCACTCACGCCTGACTATCGCGACGGTATTCTTGATATCGATTATGAACTCAAAGGAAAAGGAACTGTCACGGCCGTGCTGACTGCTCCCGACGGAAAGGAAGTAGGCCGGTGTGTGAAAAACAACGCCAAAGGCAATTTCTCAGAAACCATGCGTGTGGTTGCTCCGGCTAAATGGTCGGCTGAAACTCCCAATCTTTACAAACTGACAACAACGCTCACTGCTCCCAACGGTGATGTGCTCGAAACAGTTACTCAAAATGTTGGCTTCCGCAAGATTGAAATCAAAAATGGACAGCTGCTCGTCAACGGCCAGCCCGTGCTGATAAAGGGCGCCGACCGTCACGAAATCGATCCTGACGGCGGATACGTTGTGTCGAAAGAACGTATGCTTCAGGACATCAAGCTGATGAAAGAACTAAATATAAATGCTGTACGCACTTGTCACTACCCCGACGACAATCTGTGGTATGACCTTTGCGATCAGTATGGAATTTATGTTACTGCTGAAGCTAACATCGAAAGCCACGGAATGGGCTACAAGGACAAAACTCTTGCCAAACGTCCTGATTTTGCAAAGGCTCACATCGAACGTAACGAACGTAATGTTAAGCGCAATTTCAACCACCCAAGTATCATTGTGTGGTCGCTTGGCAACGAAGCCGGCTACGGCCCCAATTTCGAGGCGGCCTACAAGTGGGTGAAGGACTTCGATAAATCGCGCCCCGTACAGTATGAGCGTGCCGGATTAAATGGTATGACAGATATCTATTGCCCGATGTATCTTGGCTATAAACGATCTGAAGAGTATGCCGCCAATCCTGCATCCGAAAAGCCTCTCATCCAGTGCGAGTATGCTCATGCAATGGGTAACTCCGAAGGCGGTTTCGACAAATATTGGGAAATTGTCCGCAAATATCCCAAGTATCAGGGTGGTTATATCTGGGACTTTGTCGACCAGTCGATTCGCTGGAAGAATAAAGACGGCCGCACAATCTGGGCTTATGGCGGCGATTTCAACAGCTCTGACCCCAGCGACCAGAATTTCTGTGACAACGGTCTGGTATCGCCCGACCGTGTGCCTAACCCGCACGCCTACGAAGTGCAGCGTGTCTATCAGGATATTCACACCAAAGCTGCCGGAGAAGGAAAAGTTTCGGTCTTCAATGAAAAATTCTTCACCGGCCTCGACAATGTCGCAATGCGCTGGACGCTGCTCCACAACGGTAAGCCAGTGCGCACCGGCGTAGTTGAGAATCTTTCGGTTGGGCCGCAGCAGACCGCTGTAGTCGATGTCGATTATGGTAAGAATCTCTGCAAACGTTGCGAATGGTTGCTGAATGTTGAGTACACTACCAAGAATGCAGAGCCACTCCTGCCTGCCGGCCATGTTGTGGCCCGCGATCAGATTGTGCTGAATCCTTATAACTGGAAACGTTTCGATTCGCGCAAGGCTTCCGGCGAGGCTCCGGTAGTTGCCTATAATGGAAACAATCTTGAATTCAACACTGCAAACGTGGCACTCAGTGTCGATAAATCAACCGGATTCATAAACGGCTACGCTGTCGATGGCAAGCAGATGTTGCTCGACGGGGCTTCTATACGGCCCAATTTCTGGCGTGCACCTACCGACAACGACTACGGCGCACAACTTCAGAAAAAACAGCGCGTGTGGCTCAATCCGCAGCTTAAGCTTGTGTCATTGACCGATAGTGTAAAAGGTGAAAACGCTGTTGTGACAGCGACATACGATATGCCGGATGTTAAAGGTAAACTCTCGTTGCAATATATAATGTCGCCCGACGGGGCAGTGACAATCACCGAACAACTTCTGGCTGATGGCGATGTCAAAGTGCCTAACATGTTCCGTTTTGGAATGAGGATGCAGATGCCGAAACAGTTCGGCACGGTTCAATACTATGGCCGTGGACCGGGCGAGAATTATGCCGATCGTCAGCAGGCCTCCGACCTTGGTGTTTACCGTCAGAGTGTCGATTCACAGCACTATCCCTATATTCTACCGCAGGAAACCGGTACGCGCACCGATTTGCGCAGCTGGGCTGTTGTCGACGATTCGGGTTCCGGTGTCGAAATCACATCAGATGCTCCATTCTCAGCTTCAGCGCTACATTATACAATTGAAACTCTCGACTGCGGGGAGAATAAACCCAACCGCCACTTCGGCGATATCGATCAGGATAATCTGACAGAAGTCACATTCGATCTGCGCCAGCAGGGTCTGGCTTGTGAGAATTCATGGGGTGCGGTTGCTCAGCCCGAGTATCAGTTGCCTTACGGTGACTACACATTCCGTTGTCGACTCACACCGGTGCGTCACAATCTGAAATAGCACAGTTATTCACACACGATGATGTCGCGTAAAACGGCATCGCTTATAAGCCACGACTGCGGTGAAATTCGCCGGCGGCCGTGGCTTTCTTCTATCCGGCCAGCTAAAATATGTGGAGCGCAAGCGGCTTTAAAACGTTCGGCGAACACTGTTCCGAACCGCCGGTGAATATCTTCGGGGTCTAAGCCGTGTAGTGTGCGCAAATGTGTGATTATGTAGTCGTTGTACAAGTCCTGAACCGACTCTGTTTCTACCGTACAAAACAGCTTATTATGATTGATGCTGTCGATGTAGGCATTAATGTCGGCCGGATTGGCTCGTCGTGTGCGTGCACCGTCGAAACTGTGGGCTGCGACACCGAGCCCGACGTAGGGTGTGAAGTCCCAGTATGAGCTGTTGTGGCGTGCATGTTTCCCTGGCAATGCAAAGTTCGAAATTTCGTAGTGGGTGTAACCTGCGCCCGAAGTCGCCGAGCAAAGCATGGAATACATCAGTTCAACAGTTTCATCGGGCGCTGGAGTCACTTTGCCCGCCAGACGCATCGCATTCAGCCTTGTGCCCTCTTCATACGTCAGCGAATAGGCCGACAGATGCTCCGGGCGAAGTTCAAGAACGGAGTCGAGCGATTGTTGCCAGCTGTCCGGAGTTTGCAGCGGAAGCCCGTAAATCAGGTCGAGGCTTATGTTGTCGATTCCGGCACGTCGAAGCAAATTAAATGCTTCCACGGTCTGCGCCGGTGTGTGGCGGCGCCCGACTGCTTTCAGTTCCGATGCAATTATCGATTGGGCTCCCATGCTGACGCGGTTTACACCCGCTCTCTTGATTGCCGATGCCCATTGCGGTGTAATATCCTCCGGATTTGCCTCAACCGTGAATTCGGTTACATTATCGGTCGGAAGTGCTTCGGCAAGTTGTTCGAGAAACTCAACAGGCATTGACGACGGGGTTCCTCCGCCGATATAGATTGTGCTCACCGGTTCGCTAAGTTCATTTCTCCGGAGAGCCCATTCGGCAATCAATGCAGTTGTATAGTTTTGATAAGTGACACGGTCGGTGTGCCGGCACGGACGCGAGAAAAAGTCGCAGTAGTAGCACTTCGAGTGGCAGAATGGAATGTGAATGTAGATGCCTCCCATGATCATTCTTTTCCGCAAAGACGTCCGTATGTGCAAAAATTGCAGTTGGATTTACTTGGACATGCCTTGAATGGAATGTCCGGATTAAATAGATCGGCAAGCACCGCGGCAAGATGTTCGGTCACGAAAGCGTTGTAATCGCGATAGTCTGTCAACGGCTGTTTGCCGATGGTAACGTTTGCAATTCCGTCGGAAGCGAGTGTGCGGAACTTATAAATCAGTGGCTTAATCGGCCCGTTGTAGCTTGCTATCTGGCTGTAGGCATTACTGTAGACAAATAGTTGAAGAATTGCTTTTTCGTGCCCTTTTTCTTCAGACACGGACTCGAACAGATGTTCGGGTTTCTTGACATCGGTGTTGTCGCTGCCGGTTTTATAGTCGATTATTGCTATCGTGCCGTCGGCCAGACGGTCGACGCGGTCGATGCTTCCGATAAGATTGACTGTCAGTTCAGGTGTGATAGCAACAGGATGTTTGATTTTTAATTCCGCTGCAAGAAACTCGAAAGGAACACGTTTGCGCTCTTCGTCGAGGAGCAGCTTCATAAGTTTTAACATCACATTACCGATCACTTTCGCCTCGCCTACAAGCGGAGTGAAGTTTTCGTAGTTATTTTTCTCGGTCGACTGTGAGGGGAATTTGTTGTAGTGCTCGTTGATTGCCGATGTAATGAGTTGCCGCATGGTTATTTCTTCGGCCTTGAGCCTGTCGATCACCTTCTCTGTCACAAGAAGTGGTCCTACTCCGGTTTGCATGCGGTTGAATGATTTTTCGGCAACCTGATGAAGAATTGTTCCGAACAGGCCTTCGTCCATGTAATCGACAATGTCTTCTTTCACTTTAAGCTGTTCGATGTGCTTGAAATAGAATTTTAGCGGGCACGAAACAAGATCATTAATCGACGATGCCGACAGATATTTCATCGGTGGTTCCGTGGCGGCATACTTATTGATTTCCTCCATTATCCGTGGCGTTTTGGCAACTTCTACGGCGCGATGAGGTTCAACTGTAGGCATTTCGTAGGATACACTGATACGGTTGACAAAGCCGGGGGGCATGTTGTAGAGCAACTGGTAGAGGTAGCGTGACATGTCGCCGCTATTGACTCCTTGCGTGCGCGTGTCATAAATTAATGTCACATTTTCGGCCGACGAAATCAAGCGCATGAAATGATAGGCGAAAACGCATTCCTGAAATTCAGTTGTACACATTCCGTAGCTTCGGCGCAGTGTTTCAGGAATGAACGATCGGGAGAAGTGGCGTTGCGGAAAAACACGTTCGTTCATCGATAGCATTATCACGTTCTTAAACGACAGCACGCGTGTTTCAAGTACGCCCATTATTTGTAATCCATGTAAAGGCTCTCCTACAAAGTTGACAGTTTCGGAGCCAATCGTGCGTTCGATCAGTTGGAAAAAGGTGCTTTCGTGCATCTTTATCCCGTGAGATGCGGCCACCGTGCTCAATGATTCCAAAGCCCGGCGGTAGGCATACAGAAAACCTAACTCCAGATTGTCGGCTGGCATTCCTGGCTGCGTTTCTTCCGGGTCGTCCGATTCGGTAACGTCAGTGTCGGTTTTTTCATGCTTGTTCAGAATTTCAGTCAGAAAGTCGACCAGCTTGAGCGAATATGCGAAAACCGATTCGGCATCCCGGGTGTCGTTAACCGGATAAAACACAGCTTCCAAACCGGGTGCATGTTGCTTTATGTATTCGACCGGAATAGAGAATAGTCGGTCGGTTTCAATGTGCTTGCGAAGTTCTTCGCATTCTTCGCCGACAACTGATGCAAGCAGCGGTGAGGCAAGAACTTCCACAACGTCCTCGTAGAAGAAACACCAGTTGCCTCCAACTTTTCCTGCACGCAAATGCATTGATGTGACAGCTCTGATCAGCTGAGCTACCGGGGTCAGTTTCAACGGATAGCCCATAGTGATGTTGACTGCTGGAATATTATCGGGCAGCGAGTGGAGCATATCGATGAACAGGCTTTCTACAGGGAGCACTACGGCCGTTTCTATCGCATTGGATGGGTCGGCGATAAATTTTCTGTCGTCGGCCATGGAACGTAGCAGTTGTCCGGCGTATTTGACCTGTCCCACGGCTGAGGGAACACTTACAATGTCGATATGCGGACACTCGGGCGCTTCCGGAGTCCCGATGTCGTAGAGCGACGGAAAAGCCTTGCTGTAGCGGCGCACAAAAGTTGAAGCCTGTCGCGTAAGTGCTTCCATTTCGGTGGGGAACACACTGTCCCAATAAAAATCGGCAAGTCCCATTCGGGACAGTCCTTCGAAAATTTTCACTTCGGAAACCGACAGCACGTTGAACCCGGCAAAAACTATTCGGGTGTACGGAATAAACGGCCTGTCGTCGGATGTCGAAGCAAGACGCAACGCAACCTCCCGGAATTGACGTCCGCTGTAGGAGAGTCCGCGTTCGTCGAGATTTCGGCTGAATGCTTCGTAGAGTGGCTGGAGAATCTCCCATAGTTTCAGGAATGAATCGCGGTTTGTGCGTGGCTCTCCCTCATGATGTATGTGAGTCCAGAACTTATCGGGATCGGCCAGCGGCACCGGCATGTTCCAATAGCGCGAAATCACATCGCGCTGTTCATCGGTGAGATAGTCGGCGTTGATCTCTTTGAGATCCTTCAGATTTCGGAAAAGACCGGATGTGTCGGCCATGTACATGTCGGCATCGTTGAAGTCGGCAAGCAGCATGTCGCCCCAAAAAACAAATTTGTCGAAGTCGTCGACCTCGGCCGATAATTGACGGTAGGCGTCGTAGAGCGTGAACAGCAGTTCGAAACGAGGTGCTCTGACATAATGCGACATTTCGGCGACAAAATCGGCTATTGTGGTTATCTGGGGCTCGATTCGCGGGGCTGATTTGTCAGCTGATTCTTCGAGAGCTTTGCGGAAGAAGGCACCGCTGCGCTTGTTGGGGAACACAAAACACATGTCGGCCATTTCGAGCGCACCGACATTTGCCGTGTATGCGGCCGCAATCCGTTGTATGAAAGTTTGCTGCATTTTCAACGTCAGGCTTTTAAAAGAAGAATCATGCGCACTGCAAAATCGAAGAACACGATCTTTGCGTTGGCATTGCCGGCTATGTCTACGGCAGTCTGGTCGAGCTCGGCTATGATTTGCTGCACGTTTCGCTCGTTTATGAACCTGGCGAAATTCCGGCTGAACTGTGCTTCTTCCGTGTTCAGATAATTGAGTTGCGGACTGGCCAGATTGTAGATGAAATTCTCGCGAATGAGCCGGGCGCAATAGGCAATAAAGCGTAACTCCTGTTCGCGCCCCATAGCGGCAACCTCGGTGGTCCAGTCTTTGAGCTCGCGTATATGGCGTTGATAGGATTCACGCATCAGCCTTATGAACAGATCGAGAAACTGTTTGTTCTCTTTCGACATTCCCACCGCAGCGAGCGCTCTGTTCATCGATCCTTCGGCCATGTGAGCCAGCGCATTGGCATCCTCTTCCGACATCCCGAAGTCTTCTCCGAGCCGGCGTGCGATTACGGCGTCAGGTAGTCGTTTCAGTTCCAGGCGTTGTGTGCGCGAATAAATTGTCGGCAGAATTCCTTTCGGATTGTTGCTTACGAGAATGAATTTCACATCCTCGTGTGGTTCTTCAATTAGTTTGAGGAGTTTGTTGGCTGTCTGTTCCATCAGCCTTTCCGGCAGCCATAGAATAACAACTTTGTAGCGGGCTTTGTGGGCCGTGAAACTGAGTTTGTGGACGAGCGCATCGCTTTCGCCAACAAAAATCATAGGCTGCGAATTGGGTGAATCAAGCTCGGACATCCAGCTGCTGAAGTCCATATATGGCTTTTCAGCCAGGAATTTACGCCATTCAACCATATAATCGTCGCTCAGTGGTGAAGAGCTTTTGCCTTTAACGAGCGGAAAAATATAATGAGTGTCGATGTGGTTCAGCGTTGAGTGCTGCAGGCAAGCCGGGCATTGTCCGCAACTGTCGCCATCCGGTGTCGGATTTTCGCAATGGATAAACTGAGCAGCGGCGCGTGCAATCATCATTTTGCCTATTCCTTCAGGTCCGCTTATGAGCAGGGCATGGGGCAGACGGTCGGTTTGAATCATCTGTCGGAGGCGGGCTTTGGCATCATCGTGCCAGGGAATATCGGCAAAACGCATTGTCAGAAAGGTTAATAGACTTGTTCGGCAATCTGTTCGACGGATCGCACAGCATTAAGTGAGTAGAAATGTATGCTCGGAACATTATGTGATATCAGGTCGGCGGCCTGCATGCGGCACCATTCGACGCCTACGGCTTTTGCCTGGGTGTCGTCGGTGCATTTCATCAGCTCTGAGGCAAGTTCCATCGGCATGTCGACATGGAATGTTTTAGGCAGAATATTGAGCTGGCTACGGGTTGTTATCGGTTTTAAGCCCGGAATTATCGGCACGCTTATTCCGGCTTTACGGCAGCGTTCGACGAACTCGTAATATTTTTTGTTGTCGAAAAACATTTGTGTAACCACGTAGTCGGCACCGTTGTCAACTTTCTGTTTCAGATAGGCAATGTCGAGGTCGATATTGGGCGATTCCTCATGCTTTTCGGGGTAGCCGGCAACTCCGTAGCTGAATTTTTCATCGGTTACGATGTCCATTTCCGTGCCGTCGATGAAGTAACCTTTATTGAATTCATTGACTTGAGTTTGCAAACCTGTAGCGTGATCGTGGCCGTTTTCGTTTGGGGTGAAGCGCGACTCGTGTTTGGCTTTGTCGCCGCGTAGCAGGAGCAGATTAGTGATTCCCAAGAAATTTAGGTCGATAAGGGCATACTCCGTTTCGATCTTCGAGAAGCCGGAGCATATAAGGTGGGGAACGGCCGGAATGCCGTACTTTTGCTGAATGGCTGCCGCCACGGCTACTGTGCCGGGTCGGCTTCGTTCGCTCACCCTCTGGTAGAGCCCGTCGGCTGTGTTGCGGAACACAATCTCAGAGCGGTGGGTCGTTATATTAATGTATAGCGGGGCGAACCGGCGCAGTGTGTCGACATTGCGGAACAACTGTGCGATCCCCTTGCCTTTCAGCGGAGGGAGCACTTCGAACGAGAAGCCGGTACGGCCGGGCTGGAATAAATCAACAATTTTCATTTTTCAGTCAAAGATATTAACAAGCAGTGGCTGTGGGGCTATTTGTGAGGGTAATCGACGGTGTAGTGCAGTCCGCGCGATTCTTTGCGCTCCATAGCCTGTCGCATGATCAGGTAGCCAACGTTTATTATGTTTCGCAGCTCGCATATCTCGCGGCTTGCTTTCGAGCATTTGAACAGCTTTTCAGTTTCTTCGTAAAGAATGTCGAGGCGGTTCCAGGCTCGTTTCAGGCGCAGGTCGGAACGGACTATGCCTACGTATGTACCCATAATCTGACCAACCTCTTTAATGCTCTGAGTGATTAGAACCATTTCTTCCGGATGGCGTGTGCCTTCGTCATTCCACTGAGGCACATCGTGGCGAATATCATAATGATTCTTGGCCTCGATTGCATGACGGGCAGCTGCATCAGCGTAGACAACGGCTTCTATTAGCGAGTTCGACGCAAGACGGTTTCCTCCGTGCAGACCTGTGCAGGAGCATTCGCCAACGGCATACAGACGTTTGATCGATGATTCGCCGTTAGTGTCTACCTTGATGCCGCCGCACAGATAGTGTGCCGCAGGAGCTACGGGTATGTAATCTTTTGTTATGTCGATGCCGAGCGACAGGCATTTGCGGTAGATGTTGGGAAAGTGGTGACGGGTTTCTTCGGGATCCTTGTGGGTCACGTCGAGGTAGACGTGGTCGGTGCCGTGGAGCTTCAGTTCCGAGTCGAGAGCCCGAGCCACGATGTCGCGCGGTGCCAGCGATAGGCGCGGGTCATATTTGTGCATGAATTCCTCGCCATTTTTGTTGCGCAGCACAGCGCCGTAGCCACGCATAGCTTCTGTGATCAGAAACGATGGGCGATCGCCTGGGTGATAGAGTGCGGTCGGGTGGAATTGGATGAATTCCATGTCTTTCACTGTTCCCTTGGCGCGGTAGACCATGGCTATGCCGTCGCCAGTTGCCACAAGCGGATTGGTCGTTGTTGTGTAAACAGCTCCTACACCGCCTGTTGCCATGACGGTTACTTTCGACAGGAATGTGTCGACTTTGCCTGTTTCGGGGTTGAGCACATAAGCGCCGTAGCACGTTATGTCGGGAGTACGTCGTGTGACAATCTTGCCCAGATGATGCTGTGTGATTATTTCAATAGCGAAATAGCCCTCGAATACATCGATATTTGGGTTTGACTTTACGGCTTTGATCAGGCTTTCCTGAATTTCTGCGCCAGTGTTGTCCTGGTGGTGGAGAATGCGGAATTCTGAATGTCCCCCCTCACGGTGTAGGTCGAAGTCGCCTTCGGCATTTTTGTCGAACGACACACCCCAGTTGATGAGTTCGTTTATTTGCGAGGGTGCGTTAGTGACTACCTTCCGTACGGCTTCCGGATCAGAAAGCCAGTCGCCGGCAATCATTGTGTCTTCTATATGCTTTTCGAAGTTGTCAACTTTCAGGTTTGTCACAGACGCAACGCCGCCTTGTGCGAAGTAAGTGTTAGCGTCTTCAAGCGCTGATTTGCAAATCAGCGCAACACGTCCGGTTCCGGCCACTTTAAGGGCGAAACTCATTCCGGCTATTCCGGAACCGATAACCAAATAATCGTATTCGTGGGTCATTTTTCAAATGGTTATTTTCCTGTATTAACGGCGGGGCGCGTGTCAGCGACTGTAGCGCGTGCCTTCGCACTCATTTTACAAATTTAATGAAAGTATGGCAAATAGAGGCTTGCAGTCGGGCTACATTTTATCGGGTAATTTGCTTTTTTTGCTTGATTAATGGGGTGAAAAGTAAAACTATGTTAAAAATGGCAGATATGTTGCTCAAAAACTATGTTGTAAAACATATTTTACCTATATTTGCACTGTGTTTTTCATGGTATTAGATTTAAGGTTAAGAAGATTATTCGTCGCGATGACGGATAATTTTTTTTTATATCATGATTAGCAGTCTTTTTTTGCAAAATATCCACCTGTTTTCTTTGATCCATGGTATTCTATTAAGCCGTTATCAATAAGTTGTTTGATGTTTCGCCTTATTGTTCTAATGCTTTTGCCTGTTTGCTGAATTATTGCGTTTGCTGAAATACCTGGTGTAGCTTTGATGCAATCAAAAACCAATTGTTCGGTGCCATTTAATGTGCCATTTAATGTGCCATTTAATGTGCCATTAGTATTTCTTTGGGATTTGTCACGTTTCATAAAAGTGACAGTAAAGAAACCTTGTGTGTCAAATTTGGGTTCGGGCAACGCTGCCTCTTTCATTACCTTACGCATACGAGGAATGCCGGATCCTACTTTCTCTACAACGTGCATTCTTGTGAATAGGCCGAAAATAAGAGGATTACGGCTCATGCTCTTATGTCCGAATTCGGCTGCAACAACAGGCAATAAACCACCAGGGTTTGATATTTCAACTCGGTCATCATATACTTCTACCATGATTGTCCCACCCTCTTCATAAAAATCGCGGTGACAGATGGCGTTCATTATTGACTCTTTGAAAACATCAAGTGGTATCTCCCATATTTCCTGCCGTGGACCGATCCCTGTGATTAGGTACTCAACCTCAAGTTTGCTTTCTATCCATGAAAGAGTGTTAAGATATTGTTGATATAGAGGACCGCCGAAAGTTTTGTCGTCGATAATGTGTACTTTATCAAGTCCTTTGAATCTAAGACATCTAATAACAGCATGGGGAAATTTGCGTTCCGGGTTGCTACCGAAGAAGAGTGCTGCAGCATTTTTAGCAATGCCTTCATCTGACATAAGCTCAAGACTTTCAAATAATCTTCTGGTAGCAAGAGTGTGAGAAAGATTTGACATTTCCATAAAAGTTTGGAAATTAGAAGGATCGATGTCTTTATCAATGTCAAACCATCTGCATGGGATAGCATCATAGAAAATTTTACCACATTCGGCAAAGAATGCTCGAATCTCTTCTGCGGAGCGTAGCTTCTGGCAATTAGCTCCTTCTCTGACATAAATAACACCACCAGTTATGTATGGCTTGTCTTTGCCACTTGGTACATCGACGACCCATACCTTCTTATTCTCAATTTCAACAGAATAAATCTCGCATTTCAATGCAGGAGAAATTTCTCCTATAGTATCTTGGATGGCCGATCTTTTATTATTGTCAATTTCTGTCCCTATAATTTGATTGTTATTATCAACTCCAATGATAATATAACCGCCAGCCGCATTTGCAAAGCCTGCCACTTCATCGGATATTTCTTTCACCTTAGAAGGTACACTGCGCTTGAAGTCTACATTATAGCCTTCACCTCCTTTTACAAGCGCTAATATTTGTGATGCAGTTAACATGGTGCAAAAATACGAAACTGTTTTGAATTAACACGTTATAATGAGATTATTATAATACTTACATAAAATAAAGTGGATTTGACTACTTCTTTAGAAATTATGGTGCGTAATAAAAACTTTAGCCGGCTGCAATACAAAAACAAGAGGTGGCTGCCTAAACATGTGAGACAGCCACCTTCAATGTTTGCTTTTGCTGAATATCGGCTATTAGTTCTTTTTGCGGTTGCCGTAGCGG
>CAYQYL010000005.1:0-46986 GCA_964421745.1 uncultured Muribaculum sp.
AACGGCGTGCTCTCACCCTCCAAGGGCTTGCGCACGGTATCGTCGTCGGGATTGGGTTTAAATAGTTTTGCTATTTCTATTCAAATACCTTTAAAAACTCCTCGTCGCCCTTTTTCAGCTTTGCCTTCAAACGGCTCCGTCGGTTATAAATATTCTCGATATTCATATCTAATAATACGCACATTGCTTTGGCCGACAGCCCAAGAACGGTGTACATGTATATCGAGATATCAACCTGCGGAAGTGTTGGATATGCTGCCTGAAGCCGTGAAATTAGATTATTGTATCTTCTGTCGATTTCTTCCTTACATTTTGCAAGTTCTTTTGAATCAGGCGCCAATTGTTTTACCAGTTTCGCCGCCTCGCGACCATAGCTTGCTGTCAGCATACGGTTGTCATGACCGTATTCATACTGAACCGACGCAAATTTGTCGACTGTTGCAAATTGCCGTTTGAACAACTCTGCAACAAGAGCACGGTTTCTTTCATCGGAACTTTGCATAACTTGTTGTAGGTTATCGATAATATCCTTAGCTTGCGCCCGTTCTTCTATGACCTTTCCGGTGAAATATACGTAATACAATGCACCCCCTACCACAATCACACACATTGCTGCATCAACAATAGTGCTTTTCCATGCTGAATTCATATATGGCATTGCGAAAAGAATACAACACAAAGCAAATGTATTGAGTAAGGAAATAGGCCAGCCTTCCGGTAGAAATTTTCCAGCACTGGTTGATTTGTTGACATTTGTCTGTATCAATTTATGTATTGACCAATCATAATTTCTCAGCAATATAATGAAAATCAGCAATTGTAAGAATAATGCCAGTAGCATACAAACCACTAATGCGAAAGGTACGTCAGGGTATCTGGCAGATACGATTATCACAATCCAGATTAAAATCAGACTGATAGTATTCTTTGTCTGAGGAGCGATTAACCCCTTAATGAAACTCTGATAAACTCTTGACGGCAAATTTTTCCAGACTAATTTTCATTGAAAAAACGATGATAGGTTTCGTTTTGCAAATGATAGTTTATTTATGCGTTTATTTCTGTCGATTGCTAATTATCAGTGTTTTAAAAACACTGGTGATAGGTTTTATCTCATCGGTAATGTATGAATATAATGAGTGTTGTACCTAATTTTGCAATGTCATGACAGCAAAGTAATAACACTCAAAATTAAACAAAAAAATGGTACAAAAAAACTTTTCACAATCGCTTTGATAACTCTTCATAGTTGTAAATATTTGATATCTTTTGACTATGAATAAATTTGTTGAGAATGTTATCAATAGACAGGGCAATTTAACATTGTCGTTTGTAATACTGTGGACCCTAATTAATTCCATAGCTACTATGGGGTCAATGAAATGGATTATGTTTTTGGTGTCGATTTCGGCCTTCGCGATAAATATAATTTCATGGACTTGCTGTAGTAAAGGCCGAATTACAACGAAATTTCGGTATTTTGTTTTTGAGCAATTAAGGTTTGATAAAATTTTTGTTACGACTAATTTTATTTGCGCAGTTTGCTGTTTATTAGTGATAATTATATTTCAAAGTAATCATGTGTTGGAAATAATTTCTGAGCTTTCAATTTTAATTTTAATATTGGGATTGACCATTCTGAGTTTGCATAACAACGGATGCTCATCGCAAAATTAGGATATTAATCCAGACTTGCCGCGAAGCCCCGGATGCTTGGCGGCAAGTCATTTTAACAACAACCATTGATTGTATGTATTGCAGAGTGTACTTTTAAAGATGCTATTAGTTGCTAAAACGAATTGAATTGACTAATTTTGCATTAGTTAGGAATTACAGAACCTCTGATGTAAACAAATTGAGAAAAATTTTAATAGGTGCAGTGGCAATCACCTTGTCAATTGCCGCCGCAGACGCGGCTACCCCAACAAACGGAGCGCTGACCCCGGAAATGATCAGCCGCATAAAAACGTCGTTCGACGCGCAGTCGCCAACCGACCGTGCTTTGCGCAACGCCGTTGCTGCTACCGACATCAACACTCTGGCTCTTGACTCGGAAAAGAAAAACGCTTTTGACACCCATTTTTCGCATAAAGTCGACAGCAAAGGGATAACCGACCAGAAATCGTCGGGTCGTTGCTGGCTTTTCACCGGACTTAATGTGCTTCGCGCCCAGATGATGGCAAAGCATAACCTGCCTGAGCTTAAATTGTCGCAGAACTACAATTTCTTCTGGGATCAGCTCGAAAAAGCCAATCTGTTCCTGCAGGCTATTATCGACACAGCTAATCTTCCGCAGACCGACAAGACTGTCGACTGGCTTTTCTCAAACCCCATCAGCGACGGCGGACAGTACACCGGTGTGTCGGAAAGTATAATGAAATATGGTGTTGTTCCGGCCGAGGTGATGAACGAAACCTATAGCAGCAATAACACCTCGCGGCTGCGTATGCTCATCGGGTTGAAGCTGCGCGAAGACGGTCTGCAGCTTCGCGAAATGTGTGCCGAGGGTAAGACTCCGGCCGAACTTGAAGAGCGAAAGACACAGATGCTGTCAGAGATCTACCGTATGCTTGCCATCACTCTTGGCGAACCACCGACAGAATTCGAATGGACGCGCAACGACGCAAAGGGAAACCTCGTGTCGACAAAGCGCTACACACCGCAGTCGTTCTACAAAGAGTTTGCCGGAAATGATCTGCGCAACAACTATGTGATGCTGATGAACGACCCAACTCGTGAATATTATAAGCTATACGAGATTGAATACGATCGCCACAGCTACGACGGCAAAAACTGGACATACGTAAATCTGCCTATAGAAGACATTAAAGAGGTGGCGATAGCCTCGATAAAAGACAGCACGATGATGTATTTCTCGTGCGACGTCGGCAAAGAATTCGACCGTGCCCGCGGAGTGCTCGACCCCGGCATGTACGACTACGGAGCCCTTATGGGCACAACTTTCGGTATGGACAAGAAGCAGCGTATAGCCACTCATGCAAGCGGCTCGTCGCATGCGATGACGCTAATGGCAGTTGATCTTGACGAAAATGGGAAACCTGTTAAATGGATGGTTGAAAACAGCTGGGGGCCAGGCGCGAACGGCGGTCATCTCATTATGACCGACCGTTGGTTCGACGAATACATGTTCCGCCTCGTTGCCGACCGAAAATATCTGACACCGAAAATCACGAAAGTACTTGGTCAGAAGCCGACACTTCTCCCTGCATGGGATCCCATGTTTGCCGACGAACTCTAAAGAATAATATAATCAAATATTTGAATATGAAAAAAATACTCTCGCTTGCAATTTCTGCCACTGTTGCTGTTTCAGCTCTGGCCGACGACAAGGTAATCGTACCCGATTCGACGGGTTTTAAGTTTACAGATGTCAAAGTTATAAAAACCACACCGGTGCGCGACCAGAACCAATCGGGAACATGTTGGTGCTATTCGACAAACACATTCCTCGAAGATGAAATTCTGCGCAAGGGCGGCAAGGAAACTGACCTGAGCGATATGTTTGTTGTGCGCCAGTGCTATCTTGACAAAGCGCGTAAATATGTGCGCATGGACGGCAAGGTGAACTTTGCACAAGGCGGCGCCGCCCACGATGTGCCCTACGTAATGGCAAAGTATGGCATGATGCCAGAAGTTGCCTACAAAGGTCTGGAGTATGGCGAAGACAAACCTGTGCATGGTGAACTCTCGGCAGTGCTCAAAGCATACCTCGACGCTGTTATCTCGATGCCAGACCGCAAACTGTCGACCGCTTGGGAGCGTGGTTTCAACGGCATACTGGATGCATACTTCGGTCCGGTGCCCGAATCGTTCACTATCGACGGAAACACTTACACTCCCGAAACATATGCAAAATCGCTTGGCCTGAATGCCGACGACTACGTTGAAGTGACCTCGTTTACCCACTATCCGTTCTATCAGCCCTTCGCTTTGGAAGTGGCCGACAACTGGCTCTGGAAGCAGATGCAGAATGTTCCTCTCGACGAACTAAAGGCAATTGTCGACAATGCAATCGACAACGGTTATCCGGTGGCTTGGGGCGCCGATGTGTCTGAGGGTGGTTTCAAATGGCGCAAAGGCTATGCTGTGATCCCCGTTGAAAAAGGAGAAAAAGATTTGACAGGCACTGAACTGTCGCGCTGGGTCCAGCTGTCCGACAAAGACCGCCGCGATGAACGTTATGACATAAAAGGTCCGGTTGAGGAAATTAAAGTGACTCAGGAAGTGCGTCAGCAGATGTACGACCGCAAGGAAACTACCGACGACCACGGTATGGTGATCGTTGGTCGCGCGGTTGACCAGAACGGCAACAAATACTACAAAGTGCAGAACTCTTGGGACACAAACCAGCTCTACAATGGCTTTATCTATGTTTCAGAGCCTTATCTGCTGGCTAAGACCATGGATATCATGGTGCACAAAGACGCCATTCCCGCTTCGATTGCAAAAAAATTCAAAAACTGATGCCTTCAGTGGCTCCTGAACTGATTCAACGTACGCTCCCGCTCCTTGGCTCTGAGGCCATGGAGCGGTTGGCGTGTAGTCATGTCGCGGTGATTGGGGTCGGAGGCGTTGGTGCCTACAGTGCAGAGATGCTTGCCCGCTCGGCAGTAGGCCGTATAACGCTTGTCGATGGAGATGATGTGTCGCCATCAAATCTCAACCGTCAGTTACCGGCTCTGGTTTCTACCCTCGGCCAACCCAAAGTTGAGGTAATGGCGCGCAGGATTGCCGACATAAATCCTGCGGCGACAGTCGATCGGCACCGGCTGTTCCTCAAGCCCGACGATGTTGCCGGTTTTATTGCCGGACTGTCGGCCGATTTTGTCATCGATGCAATCGATTCCATTCAGCCTAAGGTAGCTTTGATAAAAGCATGTCTTGACCTCGGTGTCGGAATTATATCCAGCATGGGTGCCGGCGGACGGACAGATCCCACCAAAATAGCCTACGCCGACATATCGAAGACTTCGGGCGACGGACTGGCGCGCGAAATTCGCCACAGGCTTCGTAAACAGTATGGAATATACAAGGGTTTGCCTGTGGTATTCTCGACCGAGCAGCCCAAGCGAGCATCGCTTGTGATGACAGATGAGATAGCTTTCAAAGCATCGTCCTATGGCACGGTGGCCTGGATTCCTGCGCAATTCGGGATGATGACAGCGGCCTATGCTATCGAACGATTGACAAAACTCACTCCCAGGATATGATAGAAGTTAGAGATATACACAAGTCTTACGGTAGTCTGGAGGTGCTGAAAGGCGTTAGCCTCACAATTAATCGCGGCGAAGTGATGGCAATAGCCGGAGCTTCAGGCGCCGGGAAAACCACTCTGCTGCAGATTGTAGGCACGCTCGATCGTGCCGATTCCGGTAGCGTAATCTACGACGGCACCGAAGTGCTTTCACTGAAGGAAACCGAGGCGGCCAGGTTTCGCAACAACAACATCGGCTTCGTCTTCCAGTTTCACCAGCTGCTTCCTGAGTTTTCGCTTGAAGAGAATGTTGCGCTTCCTGCCTTGATCGGAGGCCGCTCCCGGAGCGAGGCATTCGGTCGTGCAAAGGAGCTGATCAGCTATCTGGGATTGTCAGATCGGGCCTCACATCGTCCGGCTCAACTGTCGGGTGGCGAACGGCAGCGTGCGGCCGTGGCCCGCGCATTAGTAAATCGTCCGCAGGTTGTTCTTGCCGATGAGCCATCGGGCAGTCTTGACAGTCAGAACCGCGCATCACTCCACAAGCTGTTTTTCGATCTCCGGCGCGATTTTGGACAGACATTCGTGATTGTGACCCACGATGAAACGCTGGCCAGCCAATGCGACCGCACAGTTCACATGTCCGACGGAACAATAACAAGTATCGTGACCCATGAAAAACATAAGTAAATTAATTGTCAGTGCCATAGTGAGCCTCCTTGGGTTAGCCGGTTGTCAGGACAACGGAGGTCCGCGTAATCATGAGATAATGTATAGCGACATTGTTTCAGTTGAATCTGCCTCCGACGCCGACGGCACCACATTCACTATGCAGCGCTACGACGATTCACCGCTTATCACTTATACAGCCTCCAACTGGGTGGCACCGGAAAAATATGTCGGCCAACGTGTCCAGATTTACTACTACACCCAGACCGGACAACCGTATGCACCGGGACCGATACGTTTACGTGGTGTAAACAGCATCAACAACGGCGACGTTAATACCGACGGCGATCCTTTTGAACCGGCATGGGATGCCGATGCTGTTTGGCTGAATGCGATATGGCGCACCGGAAAGTATCTGAATCTGCGCCTTAGAGTCAGCTACAGTTCCGAGCCGCGCTATTTCAGTCTTGTTGCTGATGCAGCCACGCTCTCCGACGAGCAACCTCAGCTCTATCTGGTCCACAACCTCAACGGACAGCCGGGGTCGTATCTGTCGGAAATATATTCTTCGTTCGATATTTCTGCCGTATGGAACCAGCCGTCGTGCCGTTCGGTATGTGTTCATATAAATGATCTCAACCGTCCGCAACAGACCTATGTGTTTGAGAAACACGATTAGCCGCGACAACATATAATTGCGTTGAGCACGATTCGCAATAGGCTTGAAACCAATGTGTAACACGATAATTACAAATGCGCTACAATGCGTATAAAAAGTTATTAAGGATAGTGGAGGGTGGATATTTGTTTTTACATTTGCACTGTTAAAAATCACACCCTAAAGATATCCATGAGCAGAATTAACGCTACTATCATATTATCGGTTTTAATTCTTTTAGGAATTGTTCCCGCAATCAACTCCTGTACCGAAGCAAAAAAACAGGCCGAAGCACAACAAGTGTCGTCAGGCATAGCAGGGCCGGCGCTTGATTCGTTATTCATGACCATTTTCCCCAACGATGAACCCGGTGGGGTTGTAATGGTTATGCAAAACGACAGTATTATTTACAACCGTTCGTTCGGACTGGCTGATCTTGAAAAAGAAGTGCCGATCACAGACAGCACACTATTCAACATTGCATCGGCTTCGAAACTTTTCTCGGGCGCTGCCTTGATAAAACTGGCTGAGCAGGGCAAGATTTCGCTCGACGATTCGCTTAGCAAATACTTTCCCGAATTCTATGGCGATT
The DNA here is from genome assembly GCA_964421745.1 of uncultured Muribaculum sp. Lineage (GTDB taxonomy): Bacteria > Bacteroidota > Bacteroidia > Bacteroidales > Muribaculaceae > Muribaculum. Next base: position 7,135 of record CAYQYL010000005.1, read on the forward strand.
TTTTCAAGCACATCACAATCCGCAACATTCTCACCCAAAGCTCCGGTTTGCCTGATTTGCGCCCGCGTAACGGTTCGGAATGGAATAAATATCTGCTGAGCCACACATCGGTTTTCCTTTATGGTAAAGACTACACACTTTACGGCAAAGAGGATGAGCACATGAAAGTGTTCCAGAACCTTGAATTCACGGAGTTTGCACCCGGAACACATTATCAGCGCCACGACCCGGCTTTCATCCTTGTCGCTCCGCTTGTCGAAAGAGTCACAGGAACCGATTTCGACACCTGGATGGCTGAAAATATATTCAAGCCATCAGAAATGAATGAGGCATATTATTATTCCGGCGAAGAAAAGCTTGAACCAATGGCACATGGCTATATCGAGGCAGATCCCAATTCAAAGCCGAAAACCTATAGAAGCGACAATGGCAAGTGGGACGAATTCGACTTCGGCGAGGCTCCTTTCTTTCTCACTAAAGCCGATCGAGGTCTGTACACTTCGGCCCGTGACTTCATGCGTTGGAAAAGCGCTCTGTACTCCCAGAAAATATTGACCGATTCATCGATTGCTTCTATGCAGGTCGAATACATTCCCACTGATATTCCCGGTGTCGGTTACGGACTTGGCTTGGGGGTATACAATAAACCCGGAATGCCTACAAAACGCTACCACCTGAGTTCAAATGGCGGATTCTCTGTTCTGGCGTGTACGTGGCCTGCAGTAAACTTACACTATCTTGTTTTCTCCAACCGTATCGATTGGGACCGCAGGGCGGTGAATAAAGCTGTCGACAGTATATTGGTAGACAAAGGATTTTTCAACGAATGGAAGCAAGCGCATAAGTAAACGTCACGCTTTTGGAAGAAGCAGACGCGAAACAAACAGCGATATCATGACAGCCACGGAAACCGGCAACAACAGCCGCACCGAGGCTGTCATTTCTACAACCAGGAATATCGTCATAAGCGGAGCACGGATCACACCCGACATCACGGCTGCCATTCCGCACACAACGGCAACATCGACCGGCAGCGGAGTGAGCCATGGAATCCATGTCAGCAAGAGGGCTATAAAAGCACCGCATATACCGCCCGCAAACAGAGTAGGGGCAAAATCGCCGGCAACACCACCGCCCGAATTAGTGGCATAGGTCGCAATGGATTTTGTCAGCAGTATTCCGGCAAGCGCCACCGGGAGAATCCAATGGTGGTTGAGCAACAGAGCAATGCTTCCGCCTGTGGCAGAATTCATGTCGCCATTTGCAACATGGGTCAGAACACCATAGCCTTCGCCGTAGAGCGACGGGAAAAGGAATAGCATCAGACCAAGAATAAGACCCGACACTATGTTGCGGCATAGAGGCGACTGCAATTTCTGAATGTGTTGCCGCACCGAACTACCCGTTTTAAGATAATAGGCTGAATAGATACCTGCAAACAGTCCGAGCAATAAGAATGCCGGCAGCATCGACACGTCAGACCACAAAGGTTCATGTATGGCAACGTCGAGCGAATAGCCGCTGAGAACATAGGCTGTTAATGTCGAGATCAGGCACATAGAGGCAAGCATCAGCACCGGAGCCAGTCCGAGTTCCATGCGAAGCACTTCAAGAGTGAAGAACATGCCTCCAATAGGGGCTTTAAAAATCGCCGCAATACCTGCGCCTGCTCCACAGGCCATCAGAATCAGCATACTCCGCTTGTCAAGTCCAAGCACGCGCCCGACATTGCTCCCGATCGCAGCTCCTGTGTAAGCTATAGGCCCCTCAGCACCGGCCGAGCCGCCAAATCCTAAAGTAATAGCACTTGTGAACACCGATGAGAAAGTCAGGCGGGCCGGCATGAAACTTCTGTCGGCCTCAAGATTGGTTTTCAAACGGGCTGTGGCATTGTCAAGAGGCATTTTTACCAGATGCCTCACAATCCAGCCCGTGATCAATATGCCAACGACAGGCACCAGAATGAGCCACCAATTGCCTCCGCCAAAATCGAAATGGGATGTAGCAAAACGGGAAATAGTTTTGATAAGCCATTTAAGCACACCTGTGGCCACACCAATGGCCAGGGCGGCCACTAAAGCCGCTACGCTAAAACGCGTCGATGGATTCGATGTTGAAACGCTGTTGTTCATATAATTTATGAACAAACAAAGTCAGAATAAGGTTTAATGGGCTGAAAAGGTGAACGATAATGGCCAAATTCTATTCAATAGGAATCACCTTTACTCCTATTGAGTTGTTTTTGATTTCTTTCGGTTCACCCTGATAATACACTTTTCCGGATCCGGCTCCTATAACGCTGAGGCGTTCGACAGCCCAGCATTCAACATATCCTGTGCCCATCATCTTGCATTTGACGTCTGTAGCTTTAAGGTCGGCGCATTGTATCGATCCGGTGCCGACAAGGTTGTATTTGGCTTGTGTTGTAACGCCATTCAGCAACAGGGTGCCGTTGCCCGTTGTCAGCGAGGCGTCGAGCGCGTTGGTGTTTATTCCATGAACTGAAATTTGTCCGTTGCCGACAACTTTGGCGCGGAAAACCGGTACAGGTGCCGGTTTGATGATTTTCACCAGCGAGTCGCCTTCATTTTCAACTTTCTGAAGGAAACGTGAGAAGACAGTTATATGCGGAATGCCGGTTTTGGATATTCCGTCGGACGAAAGCTGAAGAGTCAGACAATTTTTATTCAGCGATGCCATAACTGCCGATGCCATTTGTGGTGTGGCCTCAAACACGGCAAATCCGCATGAGTCTTCACTCATACGATAATCGACACGGATGCCGTCTGCAACTTTGAGTTCAGTGAACTCCCCGACATTTATTTCGTAGGTTTTTACTTCGCCTGCGGCAAGAGCCGACATGGATATGCATAAACTTATTAATGCAATAACATTTTTCAGTGCTGTCATTTTCATATTCGTGGGGAAGTTGTTATTGGATTTGTTCGTTCTGCAGTCGCAGTTCTATTTGTTGCAAAATTTCTGTCAGGCCGGCGAACGTGTCGGCTCTGAGCATCGCGATTCGTGTATCGCGGAAGTTCGGTATACCCTTGAACAACGGTGATGCGGCCAAATGGCGACGTATGTGCAGAATTCCTCTGTATTCGTCGATGCGCTGTATGCTTTCGTCAATCTGACGGCGTAACAGAGCGAATTTTTCTGCCATAGTCAAGGGTGCAATGTTAAGTTCCGGCTTCAGTTGGCGTTTAATGTCGGAGAATATCCATGGTGCGCCAATCGAAGCACGACCAACCATAACACCGTCCACACCGTAGCGGTTAAACGCCTCTTCGGCCAATTGGGGTGTTGTGATGTCGCCGTTGCCGATCAGCGGAATTGTCAGGCGGGGATTGTTCTTCACCGCGGCTATCATTTCCCAGTCGGCTGTTCCGGTGTACATTTGCGAGCGGGTGCGTCCGTGCACAGTCAGGGCTGCAATGCCGCAGTCCTGAAGTGCTTCTGCCAGATCGACGATTATGCGTGAATTGTGGTCCCAGCCAAGACGTGTCTTAACTGTGACCGGTTTGTCGACAGCTTTAACTACGGCGCGCGTGATTTCGAGCATTTTAGGAATATCGCGCAACATACCTGCGCCCGCTCCTTTGCCAGCCACTTTTTTTACCGGACAGCCGAAGTTGATGTCAATAATGTCCGGATCGGCTTGCTCAACTATCCGTGCGGCCTCAACCATTGGTTCGACATCGCGGCCATAGATTTGAATGGCGGTAGGGCGTTCGGCGTTTGAAATCTGTAGCTTACGAGTGGTTGAACTGATGTTCCTAACCAATGCTTCTGCCGAAACAAATTCTGTGTACACCATATCGGCGCCTAATTCTTTGCAAATAAGGCGGAACGAAGGATCTGTGACATCCTCCATAGGCGCAAGCATCACGGGCTTGGAACCTAAATCGATATGTTGTCCGATTTTCATATCCGGTCAGAGATTGTAAGCGAAGTTACGAAAATTTTTTCATTTCATAAAAACCAGGTATACCGCCCCCACAAGCAGTACAAACGCGAGGATATGATTCCACCGCAGATGAATTCCTTCAAACATCATCATGCTGATTATAGTGAACACTACGAGCGAGATTACTTCCTGCATCACTTTCAGCTGTATAAGTGAAAACGGGCCTCCGTTTCCGTCAAAGCCCATGCGATTTGCCGGAACCTGACAAAAATATTCAACCAGCGCTATGCCCCAGCTGAAGAATATCACAGCATAAAGCGGCCAGTTGGTCGAAATGCCTGCACTTTGAAGTTTCAAATGCCCATACCAGGCAAATGTCATAAAAAGATTGGCGATAATAAGCAGAACTACAGTTAGAATTGCTGTTTTCATTTCGATTGGATTATTTCTTTTAGTGTTTTTGTATCGATGTAATGCGAACCACTTCCGCGTTTTATTGGGAAAACCCTGTTTTTAAGTTTCATTGCTTTGGTGCATGCGGGTGCAAGACCTGTGTCCGGATCGGGGCGCAACTGTTCGGGAACATATTGCGGCGTTGCGTCGATTGCGCTGGCACACGGAGGATAGCCTAAGGCGCACCGCATCACGGGTGGCGATTTGTCGTCCGGACCCGATTTGCCTGTGATAACTATTGACGCCGATGTACTGTGGCGCGGTATGTAGTCCTGGTCGATAATCCACCGTTGATTCCCTGCGAGTGCATCTTGGCCGAGCAGAGAGTGGTAGTAGCTGCACGAAACGGTGTCGGTCAGAAATGCCGGGGTTATTTTACGCCTTGCAGCCACAGGCCGGATCAGATGTGAGGCATTGTCGTAGCGTATGTAGCCGAAGCCGGCTCCATCGTTGCCCGATATTGAGAAATTTGTGCGAATCAGCACCCCGTCTTCAGCTTCATCGAGTGAGAAGCAAACGAAGCCGGTGTCGCATGTTTCGTAGAACGCTGCACGGCCGTTTGTGTCGATCACTCCAAAATTTGCTTGAACACCTAATGGCCGGGGTAGTGTGTCGAGCAGGCGCTCAAAGTCGTCCAGTGTACGGCAACAGGCGAGTGCCCGGCTCATCAGCAATCCTTCGCGGTCGCGAATGCGGGCTGTGTCGGGCACAAGGTTATACGATGCCGTATTCATTATTGCGAAGGATTCACGGTTCACTCCGGCCCAGGCTTCGCGTCGTAGCGAATCGCCGGCATTGAACAACGCGACATAGCCTAACGAACCGTCGGCCGTCGGAGCGACGGTGTCGACAAAGTTCTGCAGGCACGAAGTGTCGCGATTTTTCCACAGCAGCGGACGGCCGTCCGGTGTGCATCGTCCGGCAATGATTGCCGATGTGCAAGCCAGTGATGTTGCAGCGAAACAGGCTGTGGCAGCCGAGAACAAGATGTATTTTAAAGATGATAGCATGATTGGTCGATGAAAAATCAGGCTCGGATAATGACCCCGACGATGTAGGCTACGTAAGCCGCAAGCAATATTGCTCCTTCAAGCCGGGTGATGGTTCTGTGACGGATAATCCATCCGAAAAGCCAGAACAGAACGGCTGCTCCAAGCAGCGACAGCAGGTCGAAGTTGCCGATGTTACCCATTGGCAGCGGGTGAATCGTGGCCGAAGCGCCAAGCACCAGAAATGTATTGAACAAGCATGAGCCTATTACATTGCCAACTGCCATGTCGGGGCTATTTTTTGCGGCCGCAACTGCGGAGGCTGCCAGATCGGGCACTGAAGTGCCGGCTGCCACGATTGTCAGTGCCACCATTGCCTCGCTGACACCCATTGCCATTGCCAGCGCCGACGCACCGTCGACAAATATTTCGCCTCCCCAGATAAGGGCTACCAATCCGCCAACGATGTAGAGCGACGAACGCCAGAGAGGCAGCTGTTTTACAGCAGGCTGAGATTCGTTTTCGGCCGCTGCGGGTGTTTTCTTGGCAATTGAAAATGTGTAGCGCATGAAGATTGCGAAGAACATCAGCAGCAGAAGGCCGTCGGTGCGCGTCAGGATACTTTCTTCCGAGCCGTTGAGTAGAGGTCCGTTAGCACACACCAGCAGTGCAAGACACGACAGGATAACGAGCGGTGCATCGTTTTCCATTATACTTTTGCCGATTTTCAACGGTAAAATCAGCGCTGACACACCGATGATTACAAGAATATTGAATATGTTTGAGCCAACAACGTTGCCTACCGCTAAAGCCGCATTGCCTTTTGCTGCCGACAACAGACTTATGGCCAGTTCGGGTGCCGATGTTCCGAAAGCCACTATCGTCAGACCTATCACAAGTTCGCTGATGCCCCAGCGCTTAGCCAGCGATGAGGCTCCGTCGGTAAGGTAGTTTGCTCCAAGAAGTATGGCGACCAGACCGCCGACGAGCATCACAATGTTTAAAATCATAATCAGGCGTTGTAAAGATAGCGTTTGATTGAACGTTTAGGGGTTTTCTCGAATTCCTGAGCAATGAGCTGTATGCGGTCGATTCGTTCGTAGGGAGCCAGCAGCTTGTTCAGCTCGGCAAGAACATTTTCCATTTCGGTCGGCAGCTGTTCGTTTGTGATACCGAAACGATCCATTGTTTCGTAGTCGGGATAGACCAGTGCGACAAGCCTGTTGTTGCGTTCCACGACCAGACTCTCGCTAACCAGAGGCATATTGTTCAGTTTCGCTTCGATCTCCTCGGGATAGATGTTCTGTCCGTTAGAGGTGAGAATCATTGTTTTGTAGCGGCCCTTGATGAAAATTGTGCCGTCAGATGCTCGTGTCCCCATGTCGCCGGTGTGCAACCAGCCCTCTTCATCGATTGTTTCGGCTGTGATTTTCGGGTTTTTATAGTAGCCCTTCATTACATTCGTGCCGCGCACACAAATTTCACCGGGAACATTTTCGGGGTCGTCGCTGAGAATCTTGCTCTCCATGAAGCCTTCGAGTGTCCGGCCTGAAGAGCCTATGCGGAACTGTCGCCATGGTGTGTGGCTGATCAGCGGTCCACATTCTGTCATGCCGTAGCCTACAGTGAACGGGAAGCGGATTTTGTGCAGGAATTCCTCGACCTCGTGGTTGAGTGGTGCACCTCCGACAATCACTTCCTCGAATTCTCCCCCGAAGGCAGCCACAAGTTTGCGACGTATCAGTACATACAGCGCTTTGTCGAGTCCGGGGACAGCGAGAACCCACCTCATCGGTTTGCGCACAATCATCGGAAGTATCTGTTTTTTATAAATCTTTTCCAAAACGAGTGGAACGCATATCACCAGATTCGGTTTCACTTCGGCCATGGCTTTTATCAGCAGACGGGGCGAGGGCAGCTTACCGAACACGGTGATGTGTGTGCCCACGGCCAATGGTACGAGCATGTCGAAAGCGCATCCGTAGGCATGGGCCAACGGCAGGAACGACAACGCGCGAGAACCCTGATAGTGAAGGCGAGAACTGATGCCGTATGTGATGTTTCCCCATAGGTTGCGATAGGTGAGCATAACGCCTTTCGAAAAACCAGTTGTGCCGGAAGTGTAGTTGAGCACGGCCATATCGTCGGGCTTCATTTGGGGATAGTCGATGTCGTTAGGACCGAAACCGACAGGATAATGCTTTCGGAATGAGCGTTTAAGTCCTTTGAGCACCTTGGCTATGCGGTCGTCGTTGTCGGGATGTTCAGCCAGTATCTTGTTGTCGACCAGCGAGATTACGCCTTTAATTTCTGGCATTTTTTCGAATTCGAGGTTCTCCCATATCGTGTTGTCGATATACAGCAGCTTCGAATCGGAATGATTAATGATGTGCTGGGCATCGGCTGCCGTGAAATCCTGAAGAATAGGCACGATAGTTGCTCCATAGGTGATTGTCGCCATGAATACGGTTATCCAGCGCGAGGTGTTTCGACCCATCAGTGCCACTTTGTCGCCTTGTCTGAGGCCGATGGATTCGAAAAACAAATGCAATTGCGCTACTTCGAGAGCGAAATCTCCGTAGGTGAGTGTTTTACCCGACAGATAATCGGTTATTGCCGGCAAACTCCAGTTGTCACGGAAACTCTGCGCATAGATCTCGTTTATTGTTTCGTTTTCAGTCATAATAATCGCATTAAAAAAGGATAAGTAACATGATAACAAATAAAATAGCATATTTGTCAGTTGTCACGCCTTATTACCGCAAAATAATGTCGCCAAAATGCAAAAATAGCACAAATATCGGCAATGTTGGGGGTGTGGCGCGAAAAAACTCGTAAATTTGCGTATTAAACTGATACGACAGTGATTGATTCAGAAATTTTCCCAGGCTATAAAGCTCTTTTTCATACATTTGGCTGCAAACTTAATTTTGCTGAAACATCGACTGTGGCGCGGTTGCTTTCTGAAAAAGGCATCAGGCGCGTCCAGGCCGGCGAGATCCCTGATATAGTTGTGGTGAACACCTGTTCAGTCACCGAAATGGCCGACAAGAAATGCCGTCAGTCGATCCGCGGGTTTGTCAAACGCTATCCCGATGCGGCCATAGTTGTGACCGGATGTTACGCTCAACTGAAGAGTGGCGAGGTCGCGGCAATTCCGGGAGTCGACATTGTTGCCGGCACGGATCAGAAGTTGGCATTGGCTGAGTATGTCGATGCGTGGCTGGCCGATAAGGAGAAGGGTCGGCGCGTGACGGTGACTCCGACAAAAGATATCCGTGAGTTTCTGCCCTCATGCTCTGGCGAAGACCGCACTCGCTATTTTCTTAAAGTGCAGGACGGATGCGACTACTGGTGCTCCTACTGCACTATTCCGATGGCGCGCGGCCGTTCGCGTTCGGGAACAATCGAACAGCTTGTTGCTCAGGCAAGAAAAGTTGCTGAGGAAGGTGGTAAAGAGATCGTGCTCACCGGTGTGAATGTTGGCGATTTCGGTAAGGGTCGCGACGACAATTTCTTCGATTTGATTAGGGCACTCGATCAGGTCGATGGCATAGAGCGATTCCGTATTTCGTCGATTGAACCGAATCTGCTGACAGAAGAGATTATTGACTGGGTTGCCGTATCGCGCCATTTTATGCCTCATTTTCATGTGCCTTTGCAGGCCGGTAGCGATGAAGTGCTCCGACTGATGCGCCGCCGCTACGACACGTCGCTTTTCCGCCGCCGCGTCGAGCACATCAGGAGCGTATTGCCTCATGCATTTATCGGGGTGGATCTGATTGTAGGTGCGCGCGGCGAAACCGACGACCTGTTCAATGTCAGCCGCGATTTTGTTGAAAGTCTGCCTATTTCGCGGCTCCATGTTTTCCCATATTCCGAACGTCCGGGTACACGGGCACTTGAACTCGAAAATCCTGTGTCGCAGGCCGAAAAACATCGCCGCACACAAGTGATGCTGCGTATATCGGAGCGTAAGCTCGCCGATTTCACCGGGCGTTTTCTCGGAACAGTGCGCACAGTTTTGCCCGAACAGCTTCGTGAGGGACATCCCATGGGCGGATTCACCGACAATTATCTGCGGGTGATTATGCCGTCGCGCCCCGAACTGGCCAATCGTGTTGTCAGGGTTCGTCTCGACAGCATTGCAGACGATGCCGAACAGACCATTAACGGAATAATTGTTGACTGATGAAAGATAACCGAGAAGACTTGCTGTATCTGCCACTACAATGGTTGCTGGCCGCAGTGGCCAGACTCCCTTTCCGGGCACTCTATGCTGTGTCTGATGTGATTTTTTTCTTTGCATACCACGTTGTGCGTTATCGTCGCAAGGTTGTGAAAAAGAATCTGGCTGAATCTTTTCCCGATAAAAGCCAAAGTGAGTTGCATTCTATTGAGCGCCAGTTCTACCGCAACTTCGCCGACTATATAGTTGAAACTGTGAAACTGGGTCATGTCAGCGACGAACAGATGAAGCAACGCATGGAAATTGTCGGTATCGAAACCGTCGACCGCCTTTTCAGTCAGGGACGTTCAATTGCCATTATGTTTTCGCACTGCTTCAATTGGGAATGGGCTCCGTCGATTACACTTTGGAGCAGCTACAAACCCTCAGATAAGATTGTTTATGCGCAGGTCTACCGGCATCTCGACAACCGTTGGTTTAACGATTATTTCTTGAAATTGCGTTCGCGTTTCGGCTCCGTGTCGTTCGACAAGCGAGTTGTTTTGCGGCATCTGCTTCAATTGCGCAGAGATGGGGTGGTGAGCATCACGGGCTTCATGAGCGACCAGAAACCGAGCCACGGCGACACACTGCATGTTGTCAATTTTCTCAATCATCCGACGGCAATGATAACCGGCACGGAAACACTTGCGCGCAAACTTGGCTTTGCCGTGCTCTACTGGGATGTGGAAAAACCCTCACGCGGGCATTATAAGTTGACAATTAAGGTGATAGCGGAAAATCCGAATGAGCTGCCAGAATTTAGTGTGACCGACCGATATGCCAAACTTCTGGAAACAACAATCCAGCGTACACCTTCGATTTGGTTGTGGACACATAAACGCTGGAAGCACAAAGTGTCGCTTACAGAATCTGAAAATCAAAGCAATGGATAAGCCCGTAGCCGTAATAATTCTGAACTGGAACGGCCGTGAGATGTTGAGGCGGTATCTGCCCGAAGTACTTGCCACGACCGACAGCACTTTGGCCAAGGTGATTGTTGCCGACAACGGCTCGACCGACGGGTCTGTGGCAATGCTCGCATCGGAGTTTCCCTCCGTAGAGGTGATTGAGCTTGACCGTAACTATGGCTTTGCTGAAGGCTACAATAAAGCTATTGCTCAAGTCAGCAGCCCCTATGTTGTTTTGCTCAATTCCGATGTGGCAACCGGACCCGACTGGTTAGAACCGATGTATGCCTATATGGAACAGCATCCCGACACGGGAGCGTGCCAACCAAAGATTTTGTCGGACGCTGAACGCACCAGTTTCGAGTATGCCGGAGCGGCCGGAGGCTTTCTGGATTCGAACGGATTCCCATATTGCCGCGGGCGTGTGTTCGGCGATGTTGAGCCCGACAGCGGACAGTATGACACAGTTGCCGACATTGACTGGGCCTCGGGTGCATGTCTGATGGTCAGGCGCGATATTTACCTCGAAGCCGGTGGTCTTGATGCGTCGTTTTTCGCTCACATGGAGGAGATTGACCTTTGCTGGCGAATACGCCGGCTCGGCTATAGAATTGTTGTCGTGCCTCAGTCGTTTGTCTATCATTTGGGGGGCGGCACATTGCCTGCCGGTAACCCGCGTAAAACATATTTGAATTTTCGCAACAATCTGTTGCTGCTGGCAAAGAATCTGCCTGCCAAGGGACGCACATGGCGCCTTATCGTGCGCCGTTTGTATGACACTATGGCCGGCGCTGCATTTCTGGCCGGCGGAAAGTGGGCCGATGCTATGGCAGTTGCTAAAGCCCACCGCGATTTCCGGACGATGCGCAAGAAAATGAGTCCCGACAACAATCTGCCGGAACTCGATTTAACAAAGGGTCGCCCCAATATCATTGTAAGCTACTATCTAAAGGGTCGCCGTCGGTTTTCGCAGCTCTAACTTTGCGCTTTGCTGCGCATAATACGCTTTTATTTCAATTGGGTGCCTTCGATCATGCGTTGGAAAGCTTCTGTCATCGATTGTGCCGCACGCCGTCCGTCGCCCATGGCCAGAATAACTGTGGCCGGGCCGCGAACAATGTCACCGCCTGCATAGATTGCCGGCGCTGACGATTTCATTGATTCTTCGTCGACGAGAATGCGTCCGTGACGGCTCATATCGAGCTCCTCGGGCAATGTCAGTGGCGGATTCGGAAGGAATCCAATTGCTACAATAACCAGATCGACTGCTACTTCTTCGACAGCGCCTTCGACTGGTTGGGGTTTGCGACGTCCGGAGCTGTCCGGTTCGCCAAGCTCCATCACCTGAAGGCGCATAGCTGTCAGATTACCGTCGTTGTCGGCTATGTATTCAACAGGGTTGCGCAGACACATGAATTCGGTGCCTTCTTCAAGGGCGTGACGGATTTCGTCGACACGCGCCGGCATCTCGTCTTCGCCACGGCGATATACAATCATTGCGCGTTTTGCACCGCCTCGTATTGCGGCGCGCACGGCATCCATGGCTGTGTTTCCACCGCCTATCACAGCCACCGATTTGCCTGTCAGGTTGTCGATATCGAAATGTATTGCCGGACAATAACTTTGGGTGACGCACGACAGATAGTCCTGTGCCGACAACACTTGCGGCAGGTCTTCGCCGGGAATTCCCATAAAGCGCGGTTTGCCAGCACCTGTTGCAACATAAATACCTTTATAGCCCCGCTCAAGGAGTTGGGTGTAGGTAATGTCTTCGCCTACGTGGCAGTTGGCAACCATTTCCACGCCCAGCTGCTTCAGGCGGTCAATCTCGTAGTTGACGACGTATTTCGGCAGGCAGAAACGTGGGATGCCGCTTTTGAGCACGCCGCCGAACCAGCCCATCGCTTCGAAAACAGTGACTTTGAAACCTCGGCGTGCCATATCGCCGGCAAAAGCGAGCCCGGACGGACCTGATCCGACAACAGCGATTTTTAGCGACAGAGGGCTAATTGGCAGCCGTTCGGTTTGTGTATCGGGGTGATTGAGCCGTTCATTGTCGGCAACGAAACGTTCGAGATTGCCTATGGCGACAGACTTTTTGCGCATTTTGGTGTATGTGCAGTTTCCTTCACACTGTTTTTCCTGCGGACAAACGCGCCCGCACACGGCCGGAAGCACTGTGGTGCGCCGGAGCACCCGAAGCGCTTGTGCAAATTCGCGTCGTTCGATATTTTTAATAAAACCAGGTATATCGTTATGCACCGGACATCCTTTTATGCAGCCCGGGTCGGGGCAATCCAGACAGCGCCGGGCCTCAAGCACCGCTTGCTCTACGGAAAGTCCCTGACGCACTTCGTCTTCAACTGTAATTCGGTAGGGCATAGGTAGTTCGGGCATCTTCACTCGCGGTATGGCAGTTCGCTGCCGTGTGGTGTATTGTGCGCGCATTTCTTCGCGCCAGTGTTCGTTGCGGTCGGTACGATCCATAGTCGTTAGTCCTGAGGTATGGTTTCTTGCATGTAGATAGCGTCCAGACTCCACATTGCGGCGTCGTTGGTGCTGATAGGCGATGCTTCGTCGATAGTGGCCGGTACGTCGGGCACAGTAACTTTATAAATTTGCATTCTCGGTGCTTCGGCCTGTTCCGAGCGTGTCAGCAGATCGTGCCAAGCTTCGGCAGCCAGAGCTTTGTCGCCGCGTTTCCAGGCGGAGTAGGCCTGCAGACGCGAAACGCGGAATCGGTTTCGGGTAATGTCGAGGGCTTTCTGTTTGTAGTCGGTTGCATGCTCAAGCCATGCGTCTTCCCAATCGGCGTCGGGAATCATTTCCATCATTTCGTTCATGATTTCGAAGCCTCCCATGATTGTCATCAGGTGGTTGGTTGCCTGCAGGGTGGAGTCGCACTCGGTTGTGATTATGCCTGTTGCCGGGTCATAGCCCAGGGCGAGCGGACCGGTGAACAAGCGGCTTGGCAGACGGGTGATGCTCTCCATGCCGGCCTTTATCTTGTCGCGGTAGGCGGTGTTGCCTGTGCGTTCCCATTCGGTCATCCAGTTGCCTGCATAGGCAAGCCAGTCGGGGCCGAAGCGCAGTCGTGCCGGAGCTGTGCAGGGGTACTGCTCGCGAGGCTGAGCCAGACGCATCGGGTCGATAGTGTATAGTTTCTGGTCGCTGTCGGTTACGTCGGCCATCAGATCGCCAAGACGTTCGTCGGCAGTGAGATAGTACATCATGCGGTTGAATCCGGCCTGACTGATACGGGCTTCTTTGGCGCCGCATCCCCAGTGGCTGACATTATGTCGGCTGCCAAGTCCGGCGTTGGGGCCAATATGGTAGACATCCACTTCTGAAGCGTGGCGTGTCATGGCAGTTGCCATTCGCCACAGGTCGGGGTCGCCTGTTCGTAGGAACTGATACCACAGCCAGAGATTGGAACCGAGTTCAGTGTTGTCCCATGCATATCCGCCTACATCGTATTTCCATGTATGGCGCACGGGGTCGTAGGCGTGCATCACGTCGCCATAGTTCCAGAAGCCATACCAGCGGTTTTGGTCGACTGCATTTTTATAGAAGTTTGCATAATCGTCGAGGCGGGCTTCGACAACGGCGCGGGCTTCAGTTGAGCGGTCGGGCATACTCCAGATGCCGAATGCTTTGTGGCGGTGCAGATAGTCGGGGGTGGGGAGGAGTACACTTTCCGAATTCAGGTCGGCAGCCAGTTGGGCAAAGGATGCTTTGCCTTTATAACCCTCGTCGGGTCGGATAGTGATTGTCGAAGTGCGTGCAATGCCATAGGGTGTGCTCATGCCTTCCTGAACGTCCTCGTAGCTGGAGTTGAGTCCGTGTGCGCGTACGTCGTAGTGGCGCAGATCCATTGGCTCGGCGTCAGGGTTCCAGAGCCATGCTGTGATTGTCGCTACAGGCTGGCGCGCGCCATCGACTTCGAGTCCCGACGGACACGATTGCCAGAAGTCATTCATACCAACAGCCATGCCGCCGTCAACGTCGCCGACATAGACAGTGCCTTGGGCACGCGAGCCGCTGTATGTGCCGATCCAGGGTGAATTAGGTGTTGCGCGTTTGCGTATCGTGAAGCCATCGGGGCCCGGTTGCGACAGGCGGAAGCCATCCCATTCGGCCCATTCGTCGATAAGTTTGCGGCCGGCGTCGTCGAACTCGTTGTAGTCAGGTACACGTTCGCCTCGCATCTGCATCATCTGCATTTCCGGTTCGCGGCGATTTTTCGACGAGGGATGATAGAGCACACGTCGACCGACAAGTGGTTGGACAGGTTCGCTCCAGACACCGCCGTCCTGTGTGGCAAATGCCACGTGGCGATTGTAGGTGCGCTCACGCAGAGGAACTTCAAAGCGTACGCCCAGCGAGCTGATGAAGTCTTTGTCCTGGTCGCCGTCGAAAATGAATGTGTGGGTCAGTTTAATGTCGGGCGACCCGTTGTAGAAACTCAGGCGCACTGTCCAGGGAAGCCATTCGCGGCCATTTTCGTCGACATGAATGCCGGTCAGTTTCACAACGGCGCGTTCCGAACCGTTGCGTTCAATCTCAGCCTTGGTGAGCTTGCTGCTCATGGCTGTCGTTGTGATCGTTTTGCCTGTCGGAGTGTTCTGGACAGAACCTGCCAGACTGACGGCACCGCCAATTTTCAGCCCGTTGAGTGTGATGCTGTCAATCAGATTTGTGCCTCCCGATTTGGGTATGTAAACGGTTGTCTGACCTGCTTTTACGGCTATCGAATTGCCGTTTTCGGCGGCCAGCATAGGGCGGGCGGCCTGTTTTTTCTTCTTTGTGTCGGAGATGCGGACAAAGAGCTGCTTCGATCCGGAGGGCACTGTGCCGGCTACGGCAGCCCACTTCACAGAACCGTCGGGCCAGTAGGCCAGCGGCCAGCTCTCGGCCGGAAGATTTGTTGAATCGGCTACAAGAGAGATTGTTGTGGCGGAAGTCACTGCGCCTCGGTCGAATGGAACACCGAATGTCACGGGCGAATCACCGATCGGCGCCGTGCCGATCCAGTTGAGGGGCACATCGGTTTCCTGAAGCGGTTCGCAACTGTAGGAGAAATTTGTCAGGCGAGTGCGGCTCAGCGTGGTGCGGAAAGCGAACCAGCCTTCGGTCAGCGGTTCCGGGTCGCGGAAGTCGACAAGGCGTTTGCCGTCGATGAAGAACTGTGTGCGCAGCCCGTCGGTGGTGATTTTGATGTGATACCATTTTCCGGGCGTCAGCAGATTTGCCGAGTCGGTGTATTCGGTGATGATCTGCGGCCGTTTGTCGGCATCGGTGATGCCGCGTTCGTCGCCGTCGTAGCGGCGGAACCGGGTGGTGGTGTTGTGATTACCTCCGTAGCCCATGTAATAGAGTCGCAGCCCGTAGGAGTTCACGAATTTGCCGCCACGCTCATCGAGGCGTTTCCACACATCGGGTGCTTTCGGGTCGGATGCCATCCAAAAACAGTTCAGGTCGCTCAGCCGGTCGTCGGGATTCTCACTGACCACCTGGGCGTCATATTCAATCGTTGTGCGACCACTCATTTTCTCTTTACGCCACAGGCTTAAACCTTTAGGCGCGGTGATCTCAACCGTGTCGCCGTGGAAAGTGATTTTGTGGGGACCTTCCGACTCGACGCGCCAATATTTTTTGAAATCGCGCGCATTTAGCCCGCTTGGAGCCTTGTCGGCAGCGTATGCCATGGCCGCTATAGCCGCAGCAGCCAGTGTGCTTGTAAGCCTAAAAAATAGTTTCATGGTGATTATAAAGTTAGTCAACGCAATTATTAACTCATTTTCCTCCCGCAAAGATAAGTAATATTCTTGAAAAAGCGCTTAAAATGGGAATCTCTCGATTGAGGTTGCAGAACCGCTGTCAGAAAAATTGGCATCAGAATAATAGGCAGGGGTAAGAGCCTCGTTAGAGATTCGCAGCCCCTGTTCATGGACGTGTGCATCTGCACCGCGTTGCGGTGCCACAACCCCAGTGGGAATCAATTTTGCCTCTTTATCGTTCCGGAAAAACTATATTGCACCAAAAATTATAAATGCTAAAATAATCCCCAAAACGAACATAAAAACTCCACCCACACAAAACGCAATGGTTCGCCGCTTCCACTTCTTGTGCCATTGCTCGTCTTCCTGTTCAAATAATTTAAAATATTTAATATAACGATCATCTTTTTTTACAGCAAGATATTCCACTAGATACCATAAGGCGAGAGGAATTGCGAACGGTATCAGAATTTTCTCAAAACCTACAAATCCGAAGATCTTTAATATTAGTCCTTGCGTAACAAAAGAAAAAAACTCCAATATAATACATGAAAAAATGAAAATTTTCGATCTGCTTTGTCAAAGCAGGCACCACTTTTGCTACTGCCATACACCAAGTAATCTAAATCTACTTGATATAGCCATATACAATATAGCACAGCATTCAATATATAACTGATTTTAGCTTTCATTTTATATCGTATATAGGTTACGCAAGAGATTGCATTGACATTTGTGTTTTAGAAAAGTGCAATTGCTGTCGCGGTTTAAGTAAGGGTTGGGGTGCCGATGTTAGAGGGTGCGGTAGAGTTCGGCGGTGGCTGCGGCAATGTTGTCCCAGTTGTAGGGCGACAGGTTGTAGGTGCGTCGGACGGGTGCACTGGGGTCGGCGTTGGCGAGCTTGGATTGGAGCAGGGCAGTCAGCGAGGCTACGTCGCCTGTGGGGAAGAAGTCGGAGAAGCGGCAGAGCGGTTCGATGCAGTTGGCCGGAATGTTGCTGACGACAACATCGAGCCGATAGCTGAGCGCTTCGAGCAGAGCAATGGGGAGCCCTTCGTGGTAGGAGGGCATGGCGAACAGTGCGGCGTGGCTCAACAGCTGGTGGAGCATTTCGCCGCGGACAAAACCCGGCATAATGACTCCCGGCGTTGACTGGCCGAGCTGGCGGAGGGAGTTGGAATATTTGTCGGGGTGGTCGGCGTCGCCGGCTATCACGAGTTTGTAGCGCGATTTAATTTCTTCGGGCAGAGCTGCGTAAGCATTGATGAGGTCGTGGAAGCCTTTCTCTTTCACGAAGCGTCCCATGGCAAGAATGTAGTCGCCGCCGTTGCAGCCGAGGCTGTTGATGCAGTCGGTCGCAGCAGTGGGTTCGGGGGTGTTCACACCGTTGTAGATCAGGGTTGTGTCGTGGCGGCCATAGTTATTTGCGAGGATCGACGAGATGACTTTGGAAATGACTATGACGCGGTTGGCAAAGCGTGTGCCGAGGCGCTCACCTGTGCGAAGCACCGCGCGGGCCATGCGTCCCCATTTCTGACGGTCGTAGTCGGGGCCGTGGTTGGTCATTACAACTTTCATTCCCAACAGACGCGCAAGCGGGGTGACGATGGCCGGCCCTACGGCATGGATGTGGAGCACGTCGGGGTGCATCGTGCGTGCTTTTATGACGGCCAGAGTTGTGTGTACGATTGCTTCGAGGCTTTTAGTTCGGGGAGCATAGATGTCGACAAGGCGTACGCCCTTGTAAGAAGCCCGGCGGTTGTCGGGAGTGACGTAGGGTTTCCGGCGGATCACGGTGATGTCGTGGCCCATGGCTGCCAGCCGTGGGTAGAGTTCCTGACAGTGGGTTTCCACGCCGCCCTGGATTTCAGGTATTCCGCGAGTTCCTATAACGACTATTTTCATTCTGTTGGAGATGATTCTGTTTTAATAACGTGAGTGAATTGTTAATATTGTGCAATAAGGGTGCGGGGCGGTTCGTTATAATGATATGAAAGTACTGCTGATTGATGTTTACAACTACCGGAAGGGCGGCGCGGAGAGCGTGTATTTCAACACTGCCAGGCTGCTTGAGGAACACGGCCACACAACGATGCGTTTCACGCTGAAGTGGCCCGACAATGAGCCGTCGGCCTACGAGAGCTATTTCGCCGAGTCGAAAGAAACACGCCGCGGGCCGTTGCGTCAGCTGAAAAACATGTCTAATTATTTCTACCACCGTGAGGCTGCGCGAAATCTCGACCGGCTCTTGCGCGACGAGCGTCCCGACATTGCGCATATACATCTGATGTGGGGGCAGATCACAGGCTCGATTCTGCCGGTGCTTCGGCGCCACGGCGTTCCGGTTGTCTACACGGTGCACGACTACCGGCTTGTTTGTCCGGCCTACACGTTTCGCAACGGATCCGGGCAAGTGTGTGAGAAATGTGGGGGCGGTGCTTTCTGGCATTGTTTCACTGAAAACTGCTGCAAGGGTAATCGCCTGTACAGCGCTGTGATGGCTGCCGAACAATACTACAGAAACGCGTTTTTCAATCCGGCACGCTACATCGACGGCTTTATCTATGTGAGCGATTTTGCCCGCAAAATCCAGGAGCGTTACATGCCTGCAGTGGCGGGAGTGAAATCAACGAGGCTTTACAATTTCACGATGTCGGCCGTCGACAGGCCTAAACAGCGTTCGGCAGAGCCCTATTTCCTATTTTTCGGACGTTTGTCCTACGAAAAGGGTGTGCGCACACTGCTCGAAGCTTTTGCGAAAATGCCCTCGGCGCGGCTTAAACTCGTTGGCACCGGTCCGGAAGAGGATGCGCTGAAACAGTTTGCTGCCGAGCGCCGATTGACCAACGTCAGCTTTCTGGGCTACCGTAAAGGTGCCGAGTTGGAGGCGATTGTTGCAGGCGCCGACTTTGTTATCGTGCCCTCGGAGTGGTATGAAAACAACCCTATGACTATTGTGGAGGCCTATTCTGCAGGTACTCCGGTGATTGGCGCGGCTATTGGGGGGATTCCCGAGATAATTGTTGATTCACGGGATGCTGCATCTGGGCGGAAACCGACCGGTTTTGTGTTTGAAAACGGTAGTGTAGATTCGCTCCGAGGAGCTGTCAAGGCCGCAATGTCGCTCGACGATGCAGCCTACACGGCGTTCTCGGCCGGAGCAATCGATTTCGCGCGCAGCAACTTCAATGCCGACGTTTATTACCGGCGTTTGATTGAATTCTACGAAGATCTGTTACAGCCATTCCCAGCATCCCGCGGCTTACGGGCAGACTGACCGTTGAGCCGACGCGCAATTGGCGGTAGCGCCGGTTGTCGATCTGGATTGTCTTTGTGCGCCCGTCGTCGAGGCGGATCACCATATAATACACCGTGTAGGCCTCACCGCTGTTTGTGTAGATACGGCGGTTTATGCGCCGGGTGCGGTGGCGTTGTTCGGTGTAGCGATTCACAACAGTTGCCTGTTCGATGTGGGTCGAGTCGTTGTCGGCACCGTAATAATTGATTGTCAGAATTGCAGACAGCACCACGGCAGTAGCAACGGCCATGTGGGCGCCCAGCCGCCAGAGGGTGTTTAACAGCGGAAACACACGGATCCATGCAGATTTCATCAGTGGCCACAACAGAAGTGCAATAGCTCCTGCCGCGGCTGCAAGCATGGCCGGATTAGCGATAGTGTCGGCATACAGAGCGGCCGACCAGCCGTAAAGCATCAGCGTGGCTACGGCGAGAATTATGTAGAGCGCGGTTTTCAATGTTGTATGGATTGTCGGATATGCGAAAAGTGGTTAACTTTGCGTCTACAAAAATAAACACAAAACCACAAAAATAAAATGAAAAGTAACGTAATTAAAACTTTTGCGGCTGCGTTGGCTGTTTTGGTGTCGATGCCGGCTGTAGCCCAGTTCAAGGCCGACAAACTTTTGAGTGCCGGCAAGAAAGCAGCACAGGCTCTCACGCTCAGCGATGCCCAGATGGCTGCCTATGTAAAGGAATCGGTCGACTGGATGGACGCTCACAATCCGGTGCCTGCCGACGACAATCCCTACACGGTGCGTCTGAAGAAACTCACCGAGGGCCTTACCGAAGTCGACGGTGTGCCTTTGAATTTCAAGGTGTATGACGTTGTCGATGTCAATGCCTTCGCCTGTGCCGACGGCAGTGTGCGCGTTTTCTCTTCGCTAATGGATATCATGTCCGACGACGAACTGCTCGGCATCATCGGCCATGAAGTGGGCCACGTTGCCAAACATCATTCAAAAAAGGCATTCAAAACCGAACTCCTCACCGGCGCAGCCAAAGATGCTGTTTCGTCGGCCGGCGGAACAGCTGCCAAACTTACAGATTCGCAGCTCGGTTCATTGGGCCAGAGCCTGGTGAATTCAAAGTATTCGCAGAAACAAGAGAAAGAAGCTGACGACTACGGCTACGAATTCTTGAAAAGTCACGGCAAAAATCCATGGGGTATGGTTCAGGCATTCGAAAAATTCCAGAAAATGGAGGGCGATTCCGGCGCCAAGTCAACCTACATGAGCCGCATGTTCTCGTCGCATCCCGAAACAGCCGCGCGAATCAAGCGTATGACCGAACGTTGCGTCAAAGACGGCATTGCCCGCCCCGCAGCTGAGTAAATACGACATTAAATTATATAGCAACCGCCATGTATGTGAGGCATACACGGCGGTTGCTGGTTTTATTGCGACTTTATGAAAGCCGGGTTGGCTATTTAGTGAATGTGGCGTTGTTGAGGTAGTTGTAGGAATCGGCAGCCGACTGGAACACCTCTTCCATAATCTCGTCCGACGACAGTTTCGAGCCGTCTTCTTTTGTTTTCTCGCGCAGTTCGGCCGGAGTTTCAATCTCAACCACATAGTCGGTGTGGCCGTTGGCATAGTGCTGGTTGAAAATCTTTTCGAAGTCGATAGTGCCCGATTCGCCGATGGTGAAATTGTCCTTTATGTGCAGAATTTGTATGCGGTCGGGGTACTGTGCCATCAGCTCGACCGGGTTGCGACCAGCTTTCTGAGCCCAGTAAACGTCCAGTTCCATGCACACCTTGTCGGGATCAGTCAGAGCTACGAATTCGTCGTACATTGTTGAGGTTGAGTCGTTTTCCAGTGGCTTGAACTCAGCCCAGTGGTTGTGGTAGCCCAACTTCAGTCCGTATTCGTTGGCAATAGCGCCGACACGGTTGAAATAGTCGGCCATTTTTTTGACCCCTTCGGTGGTGTTTTCATAGCCGTAGGAGGGCACAATGAAATATTTTCCGCCCAGACGGCTCTGAATGTCGAACAGCTGACGCCATTTCTTCTCCACTTCGGCCGGGTTTTCCGGGTCTTCCTGAATGCCCGAATGGGTTGAGATGATGCTGATGCCAAGGCTGTCGCACACATTGCGGAATGCTGCCGGATCCATGCCGAACACCTTTTCGTCGCCACCCCACTGCACCAGCTCACATGCGTTGTAGCCTTGCGAAGCCAGACGTTCGAGCGTTGCAGTCGGGTTTTCCTGCATTGCTGACATCACCGAATAGAGCTGAATGCCAACTGTTTTTGGTTTCTCTTTTGTGCAAGCAGCCAGAGTTAAGAATACACCCGCCGCCAGAATTGAAAGTTTTTTCAGTGTCATTGTGTTGGATTGATTGGTTTGTTTTAACAAAAATAACATAAATTTTTGTGGTTTCGAAAAAAACGGATAAATTTGTGAATAACACATTTAATTTCAATTATTATGGAACAACAGCAAGTTACATTTATGGACGCCGTTAAACGCGCGCTCACTGTGAACTATTTCAATTTCGAAGGCCGAGCCTCACGTTCGGAGTATTGGTGGTTCTGCCTGTTTCAGGCAGTGCTCGGCTGCTTAATCACTATTATTTTTGGTGATAGCACTACAGGCACAGTAATTTCTTCAATTATTGGTCTTGGCTTGCTTATGCCTGAAGTCAGTCTGGGTGTTCGCCGCATGCACGACATTAATCGTTCAGGCTGGTGGGTGCTCATAGCGCTGATACCCATTGTCGGTTGGATCATTTATATAGTATGGGCATGCAAACCCAGCGACCCCACTCCCAACCAGTATGGCCCGGTGCCCAACTGCTACTAAAACTTTCTCATAACGCGGAAACGAAAATTCATTGCCGCGTCAAGATGATGTGGGCGTATCAAAATTAGAGATAAGTCCGCAATTTAGGGATGCTCCATGGAGCATCCCTTTGATTTATAGTGGTTTATGAAACAATAACGGCAATGTCAGAAGGGTAAGTTGCTGAATATTAACGTGAGTTCGATATAAGAATTCGCGTAAGCGGTTTAGATGTATGGTGTAGTCTAATTGACGTCCGAAGGACGTTATTATTAGTAACACGGTACGTGGAGCTTTAGCTACACGTGCCGTGTAGGAGGAATAAGACTGTGGCGTCTGAAGGACGCCGATTTACCTGATCGCACAGTATACAACACTGATATTGTGTGTATTAACATTCACGTAAATCGGCGTCTTCCAGACGCCAACGAGGTTATCGGGGGAGCCGGGCACGTGTCGCTAAAGCTCCACGTACCGCGGTTACGGGTTAATCGTCGTCCAGCGGACGAGGCCTTACGTCAGCAATATTAGGCATTCCACCTTCAGAGTTTAACGTAAGTACCGCAAATTCGGTTTGTACTCAAAATTCTATACTTTGTTATTGCTAAATTTATAGTGTGACGTCTTATATCGAACTCACGTAATATTAGGAGGATGCTCCATGGAGCATCCCTACATTGCTGACAAATTCGGAAATTTTGAATATGTTAACTTAAAAGGTGTGATAATTATAACGTCATATTGAGAGTAAATCGCTGTAAAACAGTTGTGTGGCGGAATGGATGGTTAAGGGACGTAAAATTTGCTGTTAAAAATTTGCGTAGATTCTCTAAATTGTATTAAATTTGTGCACTTTGTGTAGTTGAGTCACTATGCTTTTGCCGCGCCGGGTGTAGGCAGCCCGCCGCGATACCATTGAAAACTATAGGAAAGAGAGACATTAATTATATAGTAATTTTAATAACCAAAAAAGGAAACCTTATCATGAAAGACGTAAAAAGTCTATTCTTGGCGGGCCGTAGCCTGAAGAATGCTATGGGAGGAGGAATGAAGCTGCTTGTCAGCCTCGTTTGCCTTTTCGCAGCAATGTCGGCTTATGCGCAGAGCCAGACAGTGACAGGTACCGTTGTCGACGACACCGGTGAACCTATTATCGGCGCTACTGTAATGGTAGATGGTACCCAGGTCGGTACAGTTACCGACATCGACGGTAATTTTGCTATCAAAGCCAAACCGGGCGCAAAACTTAAAATTTCTTACATCGGTTATGACACTCAGATTGTTCCTGCCAAAAACGGCATGACAGTCGAGCTGAAAACCAACTCTGTTGTCCTGGGCGGCGTCGAAGTTGTTGCCTACGGTGTGCAGAAGAAGGTGACAGTGACCGGTGCTATTTCATCGGTGAAAGGTGAAGAACTCACCCGCACCCCGGTGTCTTCGGTAAACGATGTGCTCGCCGGTCAGCTCACCGGTGTGACAACCGTTGCCTACTCGGGCGAGCCCGGTACGAATTCAACCGAAGTGTTCGTTCGCGGTCAGGGAACATGGAACAACTCCAAGCCCCTTATCCAGGTCGACGGTGTAGAACGTGAAATGTTCGATATCGACCCTGAAGAAATCGAAAGCGTGACAGTGCTTAAGGACGCATCCGCAACCGCCGTATTCGGTGTTCGCGGTGCGAACGGTGTTGTGCTCATCACAACCAAACGCGGTAAAGAGGGTCAGGCAAAGATCGACGTCAGCACAGCCTTCTCGGCTTTGACTCCTACAAAAATGGTTAAGCAGGCCAACTCTTACCAGTATGCAGATTTCCATAATCGTATGAGCATCAACGATGAACGCGAACCTGCTTTTAATCCTGATATTATTGAAAAATTCAGAACTAACTCTGATCCTATCCGCTTCCCGAGCATGCGTTGGGACGAATACCTGATGAAAGACGTTACCCTTCAGACAAAGAGCAACGTTAACATCAGTGGTGGTACAAAAGATGTACGCTACTTCGTTTCTGTCGGCCTTATGACACAGGGCGGTCTGTTTAAGGAATTCGGTTATGATCAGGATTTCGACTACAGCTACGAACGTTTCAACTATCGTGCCAACCTCGACCTCGATGTGACACCTACCACAACAGTTACACTTAATGTTGCCGGTATCGCATCGAATGACCACAAACCTATGACGAGCCAGGAGGCAGCTGGTATGATTATGAGTATGTACCAGTCAACTCCATTCTTCTCCCCCGGTATTATCAACGGTCGTCAGATATTTATTGATCCAGATTATTATACAGATGGCGATCGACTTCCATTTGTGGGTGGAGCGGGCGCTATGGAATATCTCCAGAAAGGTTCTTACGAACAGAATATCAACAAACTGTCGACCGACCTTCAGGTTGTTCAGAAACTCGATTTCGTCACCAAAGGTCTTGATTTCCGTTTGAAGGGTTCTTATAACAGCCAGTTCGGTGTGCAAAAATCAATTAATGTAGCTCACGCGCATTATAATCCCGTGTTACGCGATGGCGTTATTCTATATAAAAAGTCTGGAGATAATGAGGACCCAACTTATAGTGAAAGTAGTTCTAAGGCTCGCGACTGGTATTTCGAAGCTGCATTCAACTATAATCGCTCGTTTGGCAAGAACACAGTGACAGCTCTTTTGCTCTACAACCAGAGTAAGGTTTACTATCCTAAGAGCTACGGCGACATCCCGACTGGATATGTCGGCATTGTCGGTCGTGTGACCTACGACTACGACAACCGTTACCTGGCCGAATTCAACATCGGTTACAACGGATCGGAAAACTTCCACCCTGACCGTCGTTTCGGTACATTCCCTGCCGGATCAATCGGCTGGATCATGAGTAACGAAAAATTCTTCCAGCCCCTTTCGAAGGCAATTAACTTCTTCAAGCTCCGTGCGTCGCTCGGTGTTGTAGGTAACGACAAAGTTCAAGACAGTATGAGTCGTTTCCTTTATATGTCGGATCCATTTGGCTTTAGTAGTAATCTATTGGGTATTGCAATTGATAATCGAACAGGTTGGGCTTATAATTTCGGTATTGACAACCGAGTACCATCTGATGGTGCAAAAGAACTTAGCAAAAATAACCCCAATGTAACCTGGGAAAAAGCAACCAAGCAGGACTACGGTTTCGACCTCTACACATTGGATTCGAAACTCCGTGCGACATTCGACTACTATCGCGAACATCGTACAGGTATTCTTCTGCAGGACGCAACCGCTCCTTGCTACCTCGGATTCTCGGTTCCCTATGCAAACCTTGGTGTTGTTAACAGCTGGGGTTGGGAACTTAGCCTGCAGTGGAACCAGAGCATAGGCAAAGACTGGCGCTACTGGGCAACAGTTAACCTGTCGTACAACCAAAACAAGGTTATCGAACGTAAGGAAGCGCCTCAGAACAATGATTATCAATATTTGAAAGGACATCGTCTGAACTCTCGTTCGATGTATAAATTCTTCGAATTCTATGAAGCCGGCGCAACAGAAGCCCGCTACGAAGCAAAATACAAACGTCCGTTCCCGACACAGCTTATCGAAACCGGCGGCGGTGTGCTGCACGACGGTGATGCAGTTTACGTTGACCTTGACAAGAACGGTGTAATCGATGCAAATGATAAGACACGCGACCTTGGCTGGACCGATGATCCCCAGTGGGTAGCCGGTCTTAACATGGGCGTTCAGTGGAAAGATTTCGAGCTGTCGATGCAGTGGACCGGCGCATGGGGCGTAAGCCGTATGATCAGCGACGTATTCCGTATGCCATTCTATTCTAAAACGAGTCATGAACAGGGCGGTCTTCTCGAATACCACCTGAACCACACCTGGAACCCCGAAAAACCGGGTCAGAACTACGACTACCCGCGTGCATCATGGGATGCCTGGGATAATAACTACGCCGAATCAACTCTTTACGAAAAAGACTCGAAATATCTGCGTCTGAAAACAATTCAGTTTTCCTACAACTGGAAACAGAACTGGATGAAGAAAGTTGGTCTGCGCAATATCCAGGTGGCTCTGTCGGCCTACAACCTTCTCACCTTTACACCCTATATTTGGGGTGACCCGGAAACACGCGCCAGCGGTTCTCCCTCTTATCCTCTCCAGAGAACATACACAGCCAGTCTGAAATTTAACTTCTAAAACCACGATGAAACTAAATATAAAGCATCTCCCAGTTGTCGGTACATTGGCTGTCGCAGCCATGAGCATGGGTTCTTGTACCGACGAGATTGCCTTCGGCAACAAGTTTCTGGAAAAAGCGCCCGGCGGTACAGTAACAGCCGATACGATTTTCCACAATGCGAGATATGCACGCTATTATTTAAATCAAGCTTATACTTATCAATATTTCAATCTTCCCACTCGTGCCTCTGGTAATCCGGATTATTTGAGTTTTGGTAAGGGTATGCCTGATGCGCTTGGTGACACACATCAGTTATTTTATTCTTCTGCTTCCATGATCTCCAACTATTATGGAGGAATGCTCTCATCGACTGCAACAAATGTTTATCCTTATACTGGTATGCATATTTGGGAAAACATTCGTACTTGTAATCTTATATTAGAGCGAATTGATGAAGTACCTGACATGTCCCAGACTGAAAAGGACAAAATAAAAGACGAGGCTCGGTGTTTATTGGTAAATACTTATTTCAATGCTTTCCGTTTTTATGGAGGTCTGCCATTGGTTGACTTTACTTTCAATGGTAGCGAAAGTAACTATAAAGGTCGTAAGTCCGCACAGGATAATATTGACTTTATGTTAGGTTTACTCAATACCGTAATAGAAGGTAACCATTTGCCATGGGCATATACAGGTTCTGAGGCTATGGCAGAGATGGGACATTGGACTATTGCCGGAGCAATGGCATTAAAGGTGCAGATACTCCAATTTGCTGCATCGCCACTACTTAACTCTGCCCAACCTTACTATCAAGAAGCTGGCTATACGATGGAACATCCTGAATATGTATGGCTTGGCGGCTATGACGCAAGTCGTTGGGATGATTACTACACAGCATGCAAAGATTTCTTCGATACTCTGAAAGCGAAAGGGCATTATGCTCTTACTCAAGCAGAAGAGCCTACACAAGAAGGTTACGCTTATGCATTCCGTGCAAGTTATATCTTACAGAACAGTACGGATATTATTCATACTGTGCGCGTTTCAGATAATGTGCTCGATAATAACTGTGCGTGGTTCTATTTGGGCTTTAGTGATAAAGGTGCCGCAAGTGTAGTTGGCGCAGGTGGAAATGAACGTGTGTCATATTGCCCGACACACGAGTACGCTATGATGTTCCCTTGGGCTGACGGAACGCCTGTTGACTGGGATAAAGCACAGGCAGACGGAAAGCTTGATGAACTTTTCATAAAAGGAACAAAGGTTGCAGGACAAAGAGACTTGCAAGATGTAGTTTATACTCGCGATCCACGTATGTATGAAACTATGGCAGTAAATGGTCAGCGTGCGGCAATCAACTGGAATAATGGCGAACGCTCAGGTCAAACCTACGAATCATGGATTGGAGGAACAGTTGCCGGAGATATGCCGGATAATCAAACCGGTGTGTGGGCGACTGGTTATCGCAATTTACGCTATATTGCAGGTTTGGCATATATGCGCCAATACCCGCAATGGTGTCAGTTCCTGCTTGCCGAGATGTATTTTAATTATGCTGAGGCAATTCTACAGTCGGGCAAAGAGTCTGTTGCAAATGCAATCAAACTTGTTGACGATGTTCGTGCGCGTGTCGGTATGAAAGGTCTGGTTGAATGCAATCCTGACAAGAACCTGACAGGCGACAAGGATGCTCTGCTTCAGGAAATTCTTCGTGAACGTGCTTGCGAGCTTTCATTCCAGATGGTTCGTTATTTCGACCTTATCCGCTACAAACGTGCTGATATATTTAGCAAGCAACTTCATGCCTTGCATATATATAGACAAGTGAATGGACAGGATGACAAGAAACCCTGGTTCAACGGTCAGCGTAATGACAATAATATGAAGGATACAGATCCGAATTATTATGAACCAACAAACTTCCGTTATGAAATTGTTCCAATTACAAACGGAGCCCGTGTTTGGTGGACAGTAGGTTTCGATCCTAAGTGGTACTTCCAGCCCTTCCCAATCACCGAGGTAAACAAAGGCTATGGCCTTGACCAGAACCCCGGCTGGTAAGCAGTAGCGATGTCAACATTATTAATAGCAATGTTAACAAAGGAAATTAACTATGTATAAGAAATATATTTCTGTGTTCGCTATCGCTGCCTTAGTTTCGGGCAGTGGCGCAGCACAAACCGATTCGATACAGAACAGCCTTTCGCCCGAGCTGCCTGCCTACACTGGTGGTGACAAAGCTTTCACCCTCGGCGAAACAACCGGTGCTGTGTCGGTTATCACAACCAACCAAATCAACCGCCGTTCGGCCAAGAACATCGGCAACGACATTCTGGGTCAGGGCTCGGGCCTGATTTCACTGCAGGGTGCCGGCCTGTACAAAGACCAGCAGGCTACATTCTATGTTCGCGGTCTGCAGACTCTGAACAACAACAATGCTCCGCTCTATATCGTTGATGGCGTTGAACGCGACATCACCGCAGTTTCGCCGGAAGAAGTTGAGTCGGTTGAAATTCTGAAGGATGCTGCTGCAACAGCTATCTACGGCTATAAAGGAATCAACGGTGTGATTGTAGTGACAACAAAACGCGGTGTCGCAAACTCTCGTGAAATCAAAATCAGCTACGACCACGAGTTCCGCTACATAGCTCACCGTCCGAAATTCGTCGATGGTTACACCTACGGTCTGGCTATCAACGAAGCTCGTCAGAACGACGGTCTTGGCGCAAGTTACAACGCCAACGAACTTGCTGCGTTGCGCGACGGTACATATCCCGATCTGTATCCAAACGTTGACTGGCTCGGCGAAACAATGCGCAAAGCCAGCCATACCAACCGCTATGCAATCGAGTTCCGCGGCGGTACAGAGAAATTCCGCTACTACACGGCCTTGAATCTGCAGAACAACAGCGGTTTCATTGCTCACCCCAATGAAAACAGCGGTTATTCGACACAGGACAAGTTCTCGCGCGGTAATGTTCGCATGAACCTCGACATCGATTTGACTCCGACAACCTTAGTTAAGGTGAATATTTTCGGATCATTGATGGAAAACCAGCAGCCCGGCGACCAAGCTAACCTCTGGGACTTGATCTACACCGTGCCTTCTGCAGCATTCCCTGTTAAGACTCCTGCAGGTTACTGGGGTGGCAAAAGTACTACAGAATGGCCAGGAACAATGAATCCTGTTGCTCAGTCGGAAGGCGCTGGTTACTACAAGAACCACTATCGTGCCATGTACACCGACCTGACTATCCGTCAGGACCTGAGCGGCTTCGTTAAGGGTCTGAGCGCACAGATCGGAGTAGCTTACGATACATCTGCCAACATCTATGAAAACCACTCGAAGACATACGAGTATCAGATGATGGATCCCTCATGGCCGGCCGGCGCAGACGAGCCAACTGCAAAACCTGATCCTAATAATCCTAATATAGGAGGAATTGAATCGGCAATGAACGGCTCATCGGGTGCAAACACATGGCACCGCTATTTCGCTTCGAATATGGGCTTCAACTACGAAAACACATTCGGCGACCTCGCTCTCTACAGCCAATTGAAGTGGAACTACGAGCACAGCGATCCAAATGGTGTCAACAACACTCTTACCCGTCAGGACTTCACATGGTGGACACACCTGAGCTACAAGTCGCGCTATCTGTTGGATCTCACCCTGGTTGAAAGCGGAAGCTCGCGCCTGGCGCCCGGCACCAAATGGGCCTTCTCGCCCACAGTGGGTTTGGGTTGGGTTATCTCGAACGAAGACTTCTGGAGCAATCCTGCCCGTCGCCTGAAACTGCGTGCGTCGTGGGGTAAGATCAACTCCGACTTCCTGCCCAAGGACAGCAATGGTAACTGGGTTTGGACATATTACGCGCAACAGTATTCTATGCCCGGACTTACTTATCCTTTTAATTCTGCTTGGACATCGGATTTTGGAGCAACATCTCTTGGACAAAAGAAAACCCCTCATCCATCGCGTGAGCATGCATTCAAATACAATGTAGGTATTGACGCCAGCCCTGTTGACGGCCTTAACATGAGCCTCGATCTTTGGGCAGAACGCCGCAGCGGAATCTGGGTATCGGCAGCGGGTAAATACACCGCAGTGATCGGTTTCGACCCTCCTTATGAGAATGCAGGTATTGTTGACAGCAAGGGTCTTGAATTCTCGGCTGATTACACCAAGACATTCGGCGAGGTGACAATTAACGTAGGCGGTAACTTCAGCTACAACAAATCGAAAATCGTTGATATGCTCGAAGAACCACGTCTGTATAAAAACCTCGTGCAGACCGGTCACCGCGTTGATCAGCTCTACGGACTAATTGCCGAAGGTTTCTTTAAAGATGAGGCTGATATTGCAAACAGCCCGCAGCAGTTATTCTCGACAGTGCGTCCGGGCGACATCAAGTACCGCGACGTTAACGGTGACAAGGTGATCGACGCAAACGACAAAGTCGCTATCGGCTACACCACCACATGCCCCGAAATCTACTACAACTTCCGTCTGGGTGCAGAATGGAAAGGCATCGGTATCTATGCATTCTTCCAGGGTACGGGCAACTACACCGCAGTGCTCAACACAAAGAGTATGTACTGGCCTTTGGTTAACAATACAACAATTTCGGAATACGCCTACAACAACCGTTGGACACCCGACCACCAGGATGCTCTGTTCCCCGCTCTCAGCAGCTCAAGCAACACCAACAACTACCAGACCTCGACACTCTGGACCCGCGACCGCTCGTTCCTGAAACTGCGCAACCTGGAAGTTTACTACAACGTTCCCCGTGCGTTCCTGAAAGAGAACCTGAAGGTTGTCAACGGTGCTAAATTCTATGTCCGCGCCATCGACCTGTTCGCAACAAGCAATGTGCCCAAGAACGACCCCGAATGCTACGGTATCAATCCTGTTAACCGCAGCGTAGCACTGGGTCTGAGCGTGACATTTTAATTCTTAATTCCTTATCGAATAAGACATGAAAACAAATAAAATAATTTTCCCTCTCGTTGCGCTCGGACTCGCTTTCGCTTCGTGCGAGGACGACATGAACTACAACGAATATGTACTTAAGGATAAAGATTACGTAGAAAGTAATTTTGGCCGTGTAGGTGGATTCATGACTAAGCTCTATAAGGCTGTGGAATACGACTTCGGTCAGTTTAACAACGGTGCCATGTCGGCATCGGCAACCGACGAAGCCGAATTCAGCCAGTTGGGAAACACGATCACCGACTTCTACAATGGAGCATGGTCGGCAACCAATGCCCATGCCGGTGTGTGGAACAGCATGTACACAGCTATTCAGGATGCTAACCATTATATCGATTTCTGGCAGGGGTTGGAATTTCTTGACTATGAGCTTGACCTAAATTACAACGGAAAGATGCACCAGTATAAAAACTACTACTATGAAGCCCGTTTCCTACGTGCATATTTCTACTTTACGCTCAACCGTTATTTCGGTGGCGTGCCGATCATCAAAGAAGGTATGACAGACGAACAGCTCAACACAATGAGTCGTAACACATCGGACGAAGTGTTTGAGTATATCTTCTCTGAGATCGACGCTATCACAGGCGAAGACGGAATTATCAGCGATTATAGTAGTTTGGGCGAATTTGCGCTTGGACAGGCCGAAACTGGCCGTGCAAACCGCGCAGCCGCTCTGGCTCTGAAAGCACGCGCAGCTCTGTATTGGGCAAGCCCACTGTTTAACCCGACCGGCGACAACGACCGTTACAAATTCGCTGCAGAGTGCTATGAAGATCTATTCGCAGAATGCAAGGCAACGAAGAAGAGTCTGGCGAACAGCTATCCTAACCTGTGGTCGGGATCAAGTTACAGTACACCTACAATTTTCCGCGAGATAATCTTCGGCTATCGTTATGGAGATATAAGCAATCCTGGTGATAACTATGTTGAAACGCACAACTACCCGGTAGGTGTACAGGGCGGTTCTGGTGGTAACTGCCCCACGCAGGATCTTGTTGACGCTTACGAAATGAAAAACGGTAAGGCGATCGACGAAGATGGCTCAGGCTACGATCCTAGTAATCCCTACAAGAACCGTGACCCCCGTCTGGGCTTCACAATTGCGGTGAACGGCGACAAGTGGCCTACCTACAGCGGCGCCACCAACCTTGAAATGTTCTACGGCGGCGTGAACGCGGCACCAAAAACTAACGCTACAACAACAGGCTACTATCTGAAGAAGCTTTGCGACGGCGCTATCAATATGGCTTCTGGATCGACCTACACAAGGTCGAAACACACCTATCTGAACTTCCGTTTCGGCGGTGCGCTGCTCGACTTTGCCGAAGCAATGTACAAGGCTTACGGCGACGCTGATGCGAAACCCGACGGTCACACACTCTCGGCACGTGAAGCTGTGAACCAGGTACGTAACCGTACAGGTGTTAAGATGCCCGCTATCACTGTAAGCGGCGATGAATTCTGGAAAAAACTCCAGAACGAACGTCGTGTAGAATTAGCTTTCGAAGGTCACCGTTTCTGGGACGTGCGTCGTTGGAAAGAAGCTGACAAATATTTCACCAGCATTACCCGCATGGAAATAACCAAGAACGAGGACGGAACATTTACCTACACACCGGTGAAAGTTGCGCGCTTATGGGAAGACAAGATGTACTTCTTCCCCATTCCTCAGACCGAGCTGATGAAGAACAAGAATCTGGAACAGAATCCCGGTTGGGGCGAATAACCCACCTGACTGATACAAAAAAGTGGTTGGCGCAATTATGTGGCGTCAACCACTTTTTTTGTGTCTGACGGTTTACGTCGCGGTGCACCATCAGGAGGGCAGTGGATTTGTAGGCCTTTCATGGAACATCCTGTTGATTAATACGATTAATAACATGTATTATGTCAGCTATATATCCATTTCAAACAGGTAAACCTGCGTCTTTCAGACGCCAATATTACGTCATATATACCGGGCACGTGTCGCTGAAGCTCCACGTACCGCGGTTACTGGTTAATAACGTCCTGTCGGACGTCAATGCTGATTGTAAGGAGGATGTTCCATGGAGTATCCCTACAATCCGGGGTAAATTGTCATAATGAAACACCGTACTACATTTAGGGGGAAAATATTATTTGTTATGGCGGGTGTTTCTTTTGGGGTTGGTTTGTTTGATTGGTTGTGATTATTGCTATCTTTGTGGTGGAACATAAATGCTATGATATGAAACTGAGAAATATATTTCTGATAGGTTTGGTTGCCGGGTTACAAGCCCAGGCCGCTAATTATTATATTTCGCCCGAGGGGAATGACTCGGCCGACGGATGTAGTGTGACTTCGGCGAAGGCTACGCTAGGGGCTGCTCAGAAACTGCTACAACCGGGCGACACGCTGTTTGTGATGCCGGGAGTATATGCGCCTACTGGAGTTGCCCGCACTGAGATGCCGGGGAACTATGCGGTTGTCTACGATTTGTCGCTTAGCGGCGAGAAGGGTAGGCCGATAGTGATAGAGGGTATTACAGGCGACGACGGCTCACGACCGGAGTTTGATCTGAGCGGTGTGGCGCCCGAGGGGAGTCGCGTTACAGGGTTTCTTGTCAGCGGCAACCGGATAGTACTGAAGAACTTCGATGTGACAGGCATTAGGGTGACGCGCACCGATCACACGCAAAGCGA
This sequence comes from uncultured Muribaculum sp., assembly GCA_964421745.1. Lineage (GTDB taxonomy): Bacteria > Bacteroidota > Bacteroidia > Bacteroidales > Muribaculaceae > Muribaculum. Next base: position 41,303 of record CAYQYL010000005.1, read on the forward strand.
AAATATCCGCATCAGCGACGGCGCCTGGAACACAATTGAAAACATTGGCTGCCACGACGGTATGGGTATCGGTGTGTATATCAACAAGGGTTCACACCACAATCTGATTGTGAATTGCGACGGATACAACAACTACGACCCTGTGTCGGACGAAGGCAAGGGCGGCAACAACGACGGCTTCGGCTGCCACGTTAAATCAGGAATGGTGGGCAACGAGTTCATCGGCTGCCGGGCGTGGAACAACACTGACGACGGCTTCGACCTGATTAACTGCTACTCGCCGGTGACGTTTGCCTACTTGCTGGCAGTGAACAACGGGTTCGACGCCGACGGTATCAGCCGCGCCGACGGCAATGGATTCAAGGCGGGTGGATTCGGCATGAAGCCACGCGAAATAGCACTACCGCAGGGTAAGGCGCCGCGCCACACGGTGAAACATTGTGTGGCCATTGGGAACAAAGCTAATGGGTTGTATGCCAATCATCATCTCGGAGGAATTGACTTTTTGCGCAACACGGCAGTGAATAACGGAAACTACAATATGTCGCTCGTAAACCGCCGGGGGGCAGGTGCGGGCGACAATGTTGACGTACGTGGCTATGGCCACAAGGCAGAGAATAATTATATGGTTTCGAACAACGACCGTCAGCTGACATGGGCAAATACAGAAACGGGGGCTAAGAATAACTATCTTGTAGACGCTCCTAACTATAATGTTGACACGGCAGCACTTATGGCTCCGCGCAAAGCAAACGGAATGTTGTCGGAGGCCACGCTAAATACCATTTCAAAATTGCGTCCGCCAAAAGCCGGCATGGGTGCCGACTTCGGCGGATATGCTCAGGCAATTGACCGGGCGCGGCGTTTGTCGGGCGCGGATGCCCGGTGAGGGATTAGAAGGAGAATTGCGCCATGAGGCCGACACGCTGGGCTGTGCGCTGGTGTCCGCTGAAATTGCGACGCTTGCCCCAGTTGTATTCTGCACCGACCTGCATACGCGGTGTAAGATTCCAGAACACGTTCGCACAGGCGAACATGCCGTATTTGTATTCATCGGCACTGACTTTCTTCGAGGGGAGATAGCGGTTTTCGCTTGCAGATACGGACACGAAAAGGTTGGGCCGGAAGTTGTATTGCACGCCGACACACCAGCCGAGCGAAGCGGGAGCGTAGAGGCGTCCGTTGTGGTCGGGGTTGCCTACGAGATCGTAGTGACCCACCTGCAGATCGCCACCCAGGCTCTGATAGCCGTGGCCGTAGTTTAAGGTTGCATAGGTTGTCAGGGGTTGCCAAGGATGAGCAACCGAGCTTAGTTGCAGACCCCAGCCGACAGTGTTGTAGTTTTTATTGTTGACAAGATCGCGGTAGGAGAGTGTGCGCACTATTCCGGCCAGGCGAACATGTTGGCCCGGTGCCCATTGGTACTGCCCGAGGGCGGCAAAGTCGGGTATCCAGTCGCTGACAGAAGAGGTTGACTGATTGTCGACGGCGACGGATTTTTCGGGTGCTTCGACAGAAACTCCCACCGACCAACGCTGGCGGAATGTGGGCATGTAGCGGACGAGCACTTTTGTTGGTGTGATTTTGTTGTTTGGACCTGACGCGTCGACAGTCGGAGGCACGGCGGCAGGGTCGCTGAATGTTGAGTTTGCGTAGCCGACGGTGAAGTCATTGATCATGGCGTAGGCTTTTTTCAGGTGGAAATCGCGTGCCTGATAGCCATTGAAGTTGCATTCGATGTAAAGCTGATATTCGCCAAGGGTTTTGTTGCGTCCCAGGACACGGAAAAACAGTGAGGTTCCGGACGGAGTGGTGCCCAAGTGACGCATATCGGCACGGGATGGAGTCATCGGAATCAGGTAGGGCGAGAATCCGGGAGCCGGAATGGCTCCGTCCCAGTCGTAGTAGGCTCTCATGCGTACACATCCGCCTATTCCCATTGCCAACTGCGCATCCTTGCTCAGAAACAGAAAGTAAGGCGCTGCTGGGTCGGAGAAATGGCGGAACTGGTCATAGTAGAAATCGGCTATCCGCTGGCGCACAGAATCGACGTATGCTTTGGTTGCCGAAGCGGAGGCAGCTGCATCGACTACAACCATTTTGTGGGAACCTATAAGCGAGTCAATCTGTTGGTCGACAAGACTTTTCTGTTGAGCTTCGAGAGTGTTTGCGCACAACGCGACTGAAGCAACCGCTGCGCAGAGCGTGAACTTTGCTCGTGACATAATGTGATGAATTTGTGATTAAAATTAGTTGAAACGTTTATCTATCAACAATAAAACACATGCCGGTGCGATTTTGTTGGATGGAAATAAAAATATGTTAATGAGTGTAGTATATACACTTATGTATGCTAAAAAACATAATTAAAAATTTGGAATTAAAGTTGATGCTGAGTAATTTTACAATTGATTGTCCATGAAAACAGATATCCGGGAGCATGCCTGAGGATATATGCTCTGTGGCTAAACCTAAAAACTCTGAAACCAAGAGAAAAACTAAACATTCCCTCATAACAAAACAACCAATACTACAGTATCATGCAATTACTTGACTGGATTGTTATTGCCCTCTTCTTTGTGGCCCTTGTGGGTATCATCGTTTGGGTGATGCGACAAAAACAAAACAACGCTGCCGACTATTTTCTTGGCGGCAAGGATGCAACCTGGATTGCTATCGGAGCATCGATTTTTGCGTCAAACATCGGTTCGGAACATCTAATCGGTCTTGCCGGCTCCGGGGCTTCGTCGGGGATGGCTATGGCTCACTGGGAAATACAGGGCTGGATGATTCTAATTTTAGGTTGGGTATTCGTGCCGTTCTATTCGCGTTCGATGGTTTACACAATGCCTGAGTTTCTGGAAAAACGTTTTAACCCGCAATCGCGCACAATTCTGGCCACAATATCGCTTATCAGCTATGTGCTTACTAAAGTTGCCGTTACGGTCTACGCCGGCGGTCTGGTGTTCCAGCAGGTGTTTGGCATTGATGAGCTTTGGGGAATCGACTTCTTCTCGATTGCCGCCGTTGGGCTTGTGCTTATCACTGCGCTCTACACTATTGTGGGCGGTATGAAATCGGTGCTTTACACGTCGGTGCTTCAGACCCCGATTCTATTGCTTGGTTCACTGATTATTCTTGTTCTCGGATTGAAAGAACTCGGCGGTTGGGACGAGATGATGCGCATATGCTCGGCAGTGAAGGTGAATGAATATGGCGACAGCATGACGAACCTTATACGTAGCAACAGCGACCCGGATTTTCCGTGGTTGGGTGCTCTGATCGGGTCGGCTGTAATCGGTTTCTGGTACTGGTGTACGGATCAGTTCATTGTGCAGCGCGTGCTTTCGGGTAAGGACGAAAAGGAGGCTCGCCGCGGTACAATTTTCGGAGCTTATCTGAAGTTGTTGCCAGTGTTCCTGTTCCTTATTCCGGGTATGATCGCCTTTGCTCTTCACCAGAATTTAGGCGACTTTCTGCCGTTGCTTCCCAACGGCGCACCTAACTCCGACGCTGCTTTCCCCACCCTGGTGGCAAAACTGCTTCCGGCCGGTGTGAAAGGGTTGATCGTGTGCGGTATTCTGGCGGCACTGATGTCGTCGCTCGCTTCGTTGTTTAACTCGTCGGCCGCATTGTTTACTATTGACTTCTATCAGCGTATCAAACCCAAAACCGATCCCAAAAAGCTTGTTCGTATCGGACAGGCTGCCACAGTTGTTATTGTTGTTCTGGGTATTCTCTGGATTCCAGTGATGCGTTCGGTTGGCGATGTGCTTTATCTCTATCTGCAAGATGTTCAGTCGGTGCTCGCACCCGGTATTGCAGCAGCATTTCTCATCGGTATACTTTGGAAGCGTGCATCTGCGCTTGGCGGTATGTGGGCGCTGCTTTCGGGTCTGATTATCGGTATCACACGCCTGTGTGCTAAAATCTATTATAGCAACGCCGGGGAGATTGCCAATCAGCACAGCTTGTTCCAGCAGGTGTTCTTCGACAGCAACTGGCTCTTCTTCTGCGGCTGGATGCTTGTTTTCTGTCTGGCAGTAGGAGTTATTGTATCGCTATGTACGCCGGCACCGGCAGCTGAGAAAATCAGAGGTCTTGTGCTTGGTACATCGACTTCCGAACAACGCCTGGCAACACGTCAGAGCTGGAATGCATGGGATATCGTCAACACAGTGATTATTCTTGCAATTACAGTGGCGTTCTACTATTATTTCTGGTAAACAGACAAATTTAACTACCGGTTAACCAAGAGCCGGTTAATAATAACTTTCCTTAACAAGAAAATACCATGAGTGGCTGTTATTCAGAGTACACTCGTCATTATGTGGCCGTTGACTGCATAATATTCGGCTTGAACGACGGTGAGCTGAGTCTGTTGTTGACTCAGCGCACCATTGAGCCGGAAAAAGGCAAATGGTCGCTGATGGGCGGATTCGTTGACGAAGGTGAGAGTCTGGACAGTGCAGCCCAGAGGGTGCTTGCAGAGCACACCGGACTTCACAATCTGTTCATGGAACAGGTTGGCGCATTCGGAGCTATCGACCGTGATCCGGGCGAGCGTGTCATTTCGGTGGCATATTGTGCGTTGGTCAATGTTGACCAGACCGATCAGGAGGCGATCAGCTCTCATAATGCAATATGGGTGCCTACCACTCAACTGCCTGAGTTGGGATTCGACCATCCGCTGATGATAGAATCGGCAAGAAAGTGGCTCAGGAAAAAGTTCCTGACCGAGCCGATCGCATTCAGGCTTTTGCCGGAAGCATTCACCCTGTCTCAGTTGCAGACCCTATGCGAGATCGCAACGGAGGAAGTCCTCGACAAGCGAAACTTCCGAAAACGTGTGTCTGAGATACCGAGCATTGAGCCCACCGGCTTTATCGACAAAAAGAGTTCGCGTCGTGGAGCCAAGCTGTTCCGGTTCAATGAGCAGATATTTAAGTCAAACCCAAAATTCAAATTATAGAAAAATGCTCGAAGAACTTAAAGAAAAGGTGTACAAGGCGAATTTGGATCTTGTGCGTCACGGACTGGTAATCTTTACATGGGGTAATGTGTCTGGAATCGACCGTGAGAAAGGCTTGGTAGTTATCAAACCAAGTGGTGTCGACTACAACAGCATGACCGCCGATCAGATGGTTGTTGTCGATCTGCATACCGGAGCTGTTGTTGAAGGTTCCTTGCGTCCGTCGAGCGACACTCCGACACATCTGGTGCTTTATCGTGCGTTTCCTGAAATAGGAGGAATAGTGCACACGCATTCAACCTATGCTACAGCCTGGGCGCAGGCCGGAAAAGACCTTCCGAATATAGGCACCACACATGCCGATTATTTCCATAATGCAATACCATGTACCGAGGATATGACCGCTCAGCAGGTTCAGGGCGATTATGAACTTGAAACGGGGAATGTAATCGTGGATCGTTTTGTGAAAGCACAGATAAATCCTGTTCACACGCCCGGAGTGCTTGTCAAGAACCATGGACCGTTCAGCTGGGGTAAAACTCCGGATGAAGCCGTACACAACGCAGTTGTTATGGAGCAGGTTGCAAAAATGGCCTTCATAGCCTATTCGGTTAATCCCGGTCTGACAATGAATCCGCTGCTTGTTGAAAAACACTTTTCGCGTAAACATGGACCAAACGCATATTACGGACAAAAGAAATAATAATATTTA